>NZ_JBHFNQ010000206.1:0-190427 GCF_041929345.1 Floridaenema aerugineum BLCC-F46 | reverse complement strand
TTGTGGTAAATAAGACCAGATGATACTAGCAATAATCGCCTTCAGTAATTCAGTTTTTCCACTTCCAGTAGTACCACCAATCAAAAAGTGACAGGTATCAGTATCAGTTAAATCGGCATAGATTAATTCACCATTTAGGTTAACACCAATAGCAATTAACAACGATTCAACTAATTGAGGACGAAAACTGATATAATCAGAGAAAGCTAGAATTTGTCTTTCAGTTCGGGGAATGTCGATCGCTACATAACCACCATCTCTACTGATAAATGGTGTGTACTTTAAGGCTAATTCGGCTGCTAAATCCTCAGCTAACGCTTTGACAGTATTAATTCGTTGTGGTTTAAGCGACTGATTCAGTTTGATATGACAACGAACAAAACTAGCACCAACTAACGAACCAATCCAATTAGCTGATACGCCAAACTTTGCTAAAGCAGCAATCAGTCCAATTGGATCTTCTTCTGATGTTAGGGGTACTGATTGTTGATACTGCTGATTTAAGTGCTCGTCACCGTTAGGTGATAATTCTTCTAACTCTTCTTCATTCTCAAACTGTGGAATATAGTAGCGTTGGTCGATAATAGCTTGACCGCTAACAACAGCATCCATTACATTGGCATAAATGAACGCCTTGGCTTTCTCTGATACTCGTTGATAAGCAGCTTCTTTGAGGATACGAACCGAAATAGCGATCGCTCTAATTGCTGTACCAAAGCAACCAATAGCGATAATTAACTTAGTAGCAGGTTGCCAAGTATCGCCTTGAGGAATACAAGCAGCAACAATCACCCCAACAATCGAAATAACACTCAAACATACTGAATGAGTTTTTCGTTCATCATCAGTTCGAGGGTTAAAGAAGTCTAGAGGGTTAGTAGGTACTCGCATTTTTCAAGGGGTTGAGGGGTAGGGGTTAGGGGTTAGGGGGTAGGGGTTAGGGAAAATTTAACTTCCGTTTTCAAGAGCACGAATTAAGGCTGATAACAATTTACCTAACGATTCACATTGATTAAGAAGGGAATCAATGATATCTGATGAGTCTAACTTAACTCTTTTTGATAATATTAGATGAGTTTCTAATTCTTTAAGAGAGCCTTGCGCTACGTAAAGAAACTGTATGTATTCTATTAAATCTTCTCCCTAACCCCCAACCCCTACCCCCTAACCCCTACTCCTAGACCCAAGCTAGAACTACACCTATTAAGCCAGCGATAGCTAATAAAGCAATCAAGACTAATAGACCTTTAATGTCAGTTTTAGTAACAGATTCCACAACAACTGGAAATGCAATTGCACTAGCTAACGCTATCACTAATAAAGCAATAATTGCTCCTTGAACAATTAAAGAAACTGTACCAATTCTCGTATCAATGCCAACTATTCTAGCGATTGAAGAAAGTAAAAAAAAGCCGGACATTCCGGCTGCAAATAATCCCAGTAGAAGACGATTCATGGTGTAATTAGTTGTTGAAAAATCTAAATTCTGATAAAAAGCTGCCAGTGTATTGACCGACGACTTGTTTAGCTTGAGAGTTAGATTGACGTAAACCATGTCTAGATTTAGCATGACGACCAGCTAATTCATTAATGCGTTTACCAGCTTTTTCTCTACCTTCAACTAACATTGTTTGTTGCTTGGCTCGTTCTAAATTGTAAGCCGAAGTGTAGACATCCATCCTAGCTTCTGAAGCATCACCTTTCGCTAAAGCTTTTAATCCTTTTTTGGTAGTTTTCTCCAGTTCTGCTAGATGTTTTGCTCGTGTTTCAGCGGCAAGACATTGTTCTTTATCTAGGCTGATGTATTCTGGTTCTACCCAATTTTCAGCAAAGTACTCGTTGCCGTAAATTCCGCGATCGCTCATTGAATTTTACCTCGTTTTGATTAGTGTTTTGTGGTAATTGTTTGGCATCGAATTCTGATAGAAATGTTCGAGTATAACTACCAGTTTTACCAGATTGATTGGCTTGATTTAATGATGCCGTTACAGTTTGATGTCGTTTAGCTAATTCGTTTATTTGTGGTGCATATTTCTGCCTCCCTTGTTTAATCGTCTGTTGATTCTTTAGTTGTTCGATTTCATATTTGCGGGTAGCTAAATCCAATTCATTTAACGAACGATGTGCGGCAATATTCGCTTTCAATCCTTTGATGGTGGCATTTACATCGGGGATTTGATTAAGTGGCTTTGGTTGATAGCTGCGATGTGGAAGAAAGTCAATTTCTGAGTTATGATAACTGTTTTTCGGATGACTTAGGTTTAAGTCATCCGAAAACAATTGGCGATAATCTTGATTGTGAACCAATACCTCCAAACGTTCCTGTTCTAATTGTTCTCTACCTGCTTTTAGTTCAGCTTGAACATCTGCTAAATCTGCCAAATATTGCTGATACGCATGATTGATTTCTCGTCTTGCTGCTACTTCCCTTGGTGGGCAAGAGAAGCTGATTTCATAATTACGAACTGGCTTGTTAGTGGGAGTGCCATGAGGATGATATTCGTCAAAAATATCCTCACTTTCATGGTACATATAGACTGATAAACCGCTAGTTTGTGCTGCTTTAATGTCATCATCAGACAAGAATGGTTCGTGATGCTCTAAATGACGATGCCAAATAGCGATCGCAGCTTCATCACCCCACCTAAATTCAAACCTATCGCGTTGATTTCTGGCAATGTTTGGTAACTGCTTAATCGTGCCATCTTTGAGGACAATGCCACCAATCTCTTTCTGACTTTTATTTCGTTTACAAATGCTCTTTATAGCATCGATTTGACGGGGTGTTAGTGTTGTTTCGTATGACTTTTGAGAAGGCGAATGATGGTTGTGACGACAAGTACAAGTGCAATCATCACCTTGAGGATTGGTGTATCTATATTTAGTCATGGTTTTTCATTTCTTGCTGTATCCAGCATTTTCTAAACATTTGGTAAGCTGTTCGAGCTTAGTGTTCACCTCTTTGAGTTGGGCATTATTTTGCTTGATTTGGTCGCGCAACAAACGATTATCATCTACTAATTTGAGGTTATTACGAGTTAACGAACGTACTCTATCGGAGTTACTAACTTCCACAAACCTAGTGCCAATAAAAATACCAACACCTAGTACAGAAAGCAGCAACAACGTTTTCATCAACATCGCTAAACCATAACTTCGTTCTGGCGATGAAGTAGAACCGAAAGTCATGCTCTTACCTCCAAAATTATTTAATCGTTCACCAAGAAAGTTTGGTCATTTTTGCTGAATGTGAGCTTTTTTGCTAACTCCACAACAAAAACTTTAGTTAGTTCGTACTGTTCGCTAATGTCGTCAAACAAACAAGTAACAGTTCGTTCTTCAGTTCTACCGGAATTGCAGTACTGAATAGTTGCTGTAATGCGTCTTATTTTCATTTGTCGTTCACTTTATCGCTTCCACACATCGCTTAACTGCCTGTAGTTTATTTTGGGCTGCTATGGCTTCTTTCTTAGCATTCTCTAGAGCGATATTCTGCTGATTTTGCGCCACAATGTAGCCAATACTAAAGATTATCAAGCTAGCAAGAAACAACCCAAAGATTAAAGGTAGATGGTTATTTTCTGATGCAGTATCGGCACAATTATTAGGAGCATAATCCTCTGTATAACTGTAAGTGCGACTAACAATGGGGGCGGGAGTAGCTACACGAATTGGTAAGCGAATCGTTTTGGTTTTTGTCATCACTATAACCTGCCAATCAATTCGGATACTATCGCCCAACAATCGGTCGGTAATACCCAATTCCAACGTCCAAACATCTGTAATCACCTCATCGAAATTTCTATGATTGTTTGCCATTCTTGCCACTGCTGTTGTTGTTGCTGCTGCTGTTGGTAGAGACAACTTCTTTGCTGGTGGGTAAGGCGGTAATATTCGAGGTGATACCGCCTAGTACGTTTGGGAGTTGCGTCTCTATTTCGGTGACTAAATTTTCGCTATCGTAATCTGGATTGATGCCATACAATGCTGCTTCCAAAACTTGGTAACTTTGGTCTACCTTTTGCTGCACTTCTGGGCTATATGCAATCTCGCCAGTCAAGTATTTAGCTGCTAGTAAGTTACCCGTTATTTCCAATCCAGCTGCTTTTGTTTCGGCACTGCGCTGCACCAATTGTAACTGAGTAGCTTTAGCATTCTGAGCAGTGTAATTATTGCTATTGTTGCTGCTATTGGTGTTAGTTTGTTGTGTTTTAGTCGCACGTTCGCCACTTTGATAGCGTCGTACTCCTTCGCTTGCATCTTTAATGCCTTTAGCCGTCATTAGGCGATCGATATCTGCAATCAATTCCACTTGTTCTGGCGTGGCATCATCAATGCCTAGTGCAGCAAAGATAGCACGTCCGCGAGATTGAGACACTACTTTTTTGGTTTTCCATAATTCGATAACGTTCATGCTTTCATATTTCTGCATGATTTTTAGCATAAGAAATTTCCTTAAATATTGATATGTGCGCGGTACAATTGAAGCAATTTATTTTGGTACTGGGTACAAATATTGATTAATTTCGGAGTCAATTGGTGTAATTCCACTAGCGATTAAGTCAAGTGCAATTCGTCCGGTGTAGCGTTTGACAATGGTAGGAACTTCTCGTCTTCTACCTCGTTTTCCGGGTGTAGATTTTGGATAGGGTTTGCAGAAATAACTGTTAATCGTACCGACATCATAACCCAGCAAAGCAGCATATTGTTGTCTGCTAATAAACGGAAATGCTTTGAGGAATACTTTTGGCGGAACTTCGGGATATACTTCGGGAATCAATTGTTTCGTCATGGTGGTATTAATTTATTCGGAGAATTTTAGATTAAGAAAAATCTTCTATGGCAAACAAACTTAGTTGTATTCCTGCGCCTCCAAAAGTTAAATCAAATTCTTTTTCGGTATTTTTTATTAGTTGTTGAATGCGAGTTAATTCGGTATTAAAATCTAATTCGTCTGGTGCTCCGGTTAAGTCTAAGCAGAACAATGCACCATCATGAATGGCATCAATTCCCATTTCTTGATAAGTGCCACCAATTTTCCAATCACCCGCATTTATGAGGTTTTCTTCAATTACACAAAATTCTTCTTCTAGCCCGCAATAACAAAAGCCTTGTTCTAGTAGAACGTTGGCTACTGTCATTGCTCTTTTATCGAACCAGCATGGTAATTGCGTCATTTTCTCCCCCTAAAATTGACAGCACAGTTCGTCTAATAGTTCAGCAATGGCTGTGGTGCAGGTTCGTAAAGCAGTCGTTCCGGTTAAAGTTTTACCGTATTCATCAGTGAAATTACCGCAATCATCCCACCCAGGAATGTTGGCTAAAGCTAAACATTTACCTAGTTGGTATACTGCTTCTGTAATGGCATCTTGGTTGCCACTAAGTTCTTCTTTAACCTTTTTACATTCATCGCCAATTAATTCAAGTTCTACCAATTGACGATATTGTTCTAGCGTTAGGTTGCTGCGTTCGATACATTCGTTATAGTTGTTAATTTCTAAGGGAAAATGCCATTTAGTTCCCGGCATTAACACAATTTTACCAACTCCTACTGGTTCAGCGAATCGCCAATCATTAACTATGGTTGCACCAGTGAACAATCCAAGTTTTCCGGCATGAATTGGATGTTTGATAATCTTTACTACTGTCCCTGGTTCGATGGTATCGGTATCATCTGTTGTTACC
The DNA here is from genome assembly GCF_041929345.1 of Floridaenema aerugineum BLCC-F46. Lineage (NCBI taxonomy): Bacteria > Bacillati > Cyanobacteriota > Cyanophyceae > Aerosakkonematales > Aerosakkonemataceae > Floridanema > Floridanema aerugineum. Next base: position 184,742 of record NZ_JBHFNQ010000206.1, on the reverse strand, counting down.
GTTTCACTAGTTGTTACTGAAGATTGCACTTGTTCTTGTAGTGCTTGGATTTGTTGTTCTTGGGAAGCGATTAGTTGTTGATATTGAGTTAACTTTTGACGCAGCGTAGTTAGTTCGTCAGCTATAGCATTCGTATCTATTGGTGCAGCGTTTTCTTGATGTTCTGTGATTTCTGTTTTCAATGCCGCAATAGTTTGGTTTTGTTGTTGGACGAGTTCGATTAGTTCGTTATACTCGCGGGTAGTAATGGGAATGCCACCACCACCATGTTTCGTAGTTGGTTTGTGCAAGTACGTTGCAATAGCTACAATCAATTCGGCTATTGTTGGTTGCGGGTTTAGTTCACCTTTGATTCGCAGACGTGCTAGTAAATTGGCTTTGGCTAATACGGCATCAGTATCGGTAATATTGTAAATGCGAAAGGCGCGGTTAATGTCTTCTTGAGCTAGGCGACGTAAGGACAAACTTTTATCAATTGCTGCTGTTAAGCAGCTAATATTCTCATCAGTTAATGCTAACTGATTCATCAACGAACGCTTGCATTTTGCTAGTTTCCCTAGTTTGGCTTCGATATCGTTACGAGTGCGTTCATCATTGGTTAACAATGCTTCATTTAGTTGTTCGTTTAACCCAGCAATTGTAGCTAATAAGTTGAGGAATTCATCGAAGGTATCTTTGTCTAAAGCGCGAACTTCGTCAATGGGTTGTTGGTAGATTTCTCCATCACCAAAGTTACGAATTGATAAGAGTTCGTTTTCCTCACTAAGTAATAATCCAATTTTGTTGAGGAAGACAACTGGACTGCCTGGTGATAGTGTAGCTTCAATCGCTTGTTCACTAGTTGATGCTAATCTTTCTTTGATGAGCGAAATCGTCCATTTGGTTTGGCTAGTTAGGATAGCTTCTACTTGACTTTCAGTTCCCGCTAACAATAATGCAGCATGACAAATGGGTAGATTCAAAATATGTTGTTGTAAGTTGGGGAATTTGGCTATTAGTTTGGCTTGCGTAGTTAGATTGCGAAAATAACGTACTAATTCTTTGGGAAAGCAATGTTTGAGTAGTTTTTGAAATAGAGTTTCGCCTAATGCTGCTTCTAATTGTTTGAGTTTTTCACCGAGTTCTAATGCTTGTTTTTTAAGGTCAGCAAATGATGCAGTATGAGAGTTTCCTAGTTCTACAACTTCCTTAGCTAACTCAACGATATCGGTGGTTGTGGATTCTGCAAAGGAGAAGTCTTGGAGTGGATTTGTTGCTTCTAATTGTGTGGTTTTTGACATAGTAATGCTCCCATTGGCTTGATTTTGGGTTAATGTATTGGTTGATTTTTTGGTTTTGTTTGAAGTGCGCTCTTGAATTAGAAGAGCCACTTCTACTTCCTTGGGTAAGAGAATTTGTTTTGGGGCATGAGTTGATTCCTCCTGGCTAGATTTGACGAGTAAAGGTTTAACTGCATTAGCAATGGCAGTTGCCAGCAAACAAGGCACTCCGTTACCCAGTGCCGAACCTGCAATCCAAGCGGCATCGGGTAATGTGAACCAATCTGGGAGAGTCATTAGACGGGCTGCACCACGAATGCCTAAGTTTTTCCAACTGCCATCGGGGAGGCGGATGTTGATGGCATTCGCTCGGCTGTTGTGCCGTTGGTCAATCCAAATGCTCTTACGGATTGTCCAGCTTGGTTCTTCGGGTAGTCGCACTTTCGGATTACCCCAAGCACCTACTCGTTCGATGAGTAGCGGTTGCTCTAATAGGTGGGATGGTAGCGTCGCTATTCGTTGTAATTGGGTAGCGGTTGGTTCGATGTCCTCTAAGCTTGGTAGCAGGTCAGCTATCGCTTCATACCAACCAATTGAGTGTTGTGTTGCCCTCAGTTTGTAAAGCGTACTCTCTTCCCTACTCCCTCTGATGGCGATCGCAATAAATCTATGCCGTTCTTGCGGTATCCCATAATCGGCAGTGTTGACTATCTGGGTGTTGTAGCTGTAATCCAACTTAGTCAGAGCCGATTTGACGAGCGACCAACTGGTGGAATGTTGGTATTCGGGGACATTTTCGACTACGAATACTGGTGAAAGGAAGGTTTCTAGAGCAATAACCGCAGCTTCCGCTGTACTGATGTCGCTGCTGGTTTCTTTGGCTTTCGGGTTACTGCGCGATAGGTGCTTGCAGGGTTGGGTAAGTACCAGGATATTCGGTGGTTGTAGGTTAGTGAGTTTGCCGGAGGTTACTACTTTCTGCAAAGTTTGGCGAATGACGGGATGACCGAAGTTTTGCTCGTAGATGCGGGCAATGGCATCGCTGAGTTTCGGGTCGTTGGGGTCGCGGTCTATATTCCAGACGCTACAAATACCTGCGATGTAGAAGCCTGCACTGAAGATGCCACCACCTCCACATAAGTAGCCTGCTGTGGGCGCGTTCTCTGGCAGCACTGGTTTTGGTGCTGTTGCCCAAGGTGGGGGGTTTTTGTTTTGAGATGATGGCGAACTGGCTAGCATCGATCTGCACCTCTGGCTTGAGAGTGAGCGAATTCGCTTTTGGTTAAGGTTCCAACAACTTTTTACGTCAATAGTTAAACGTAAAAAGTTGCTTGGCGAGCTTTACACCTATCTGCCAAGCATGATAGTGCTTATTACCCTTATGGGTCAAGTGGGTAATATGGGTAACGTGGGTAATTCATCAGATAAGCGCTATTTACGGTGGATACTGGAAAAAAAGGAGAAACTTTTCTTCCTCAAATTCACCATGAATCAACAGGAACCCAAAAAGCCTAAAGCAATACCGTTTAAGGTAGACCCACCAGAAGAACTACACAAAGACTTCAAAATGCTGTGCGTGGAAGCTGGAACAAATATGAAAGCCAGAGCGCTGAAGCTAATCGAAGAAGATGTAGTTTACTTTAGACTTACTGGCAAAGTTAGAAACTTAGAAATATCAGCACCTAAAATGTCAATTGCTGAGATAGTTCGGAATAATTATAAACAGCTAGAAGGCAAAGTTAAAAATATTGAAGCAATAACAAGAGGTGAAAAGCCATCTTTAGCTGATTTGTTGTGCATAGCAGAAACATTAAATTTGGATGAACAAGAATTAATTAAGCTTCATGTACAAGAATTCAATAATTGAAAAAAGTTAACAATTAAATGTAAAAAAAATTGAAAGTATTTCCATAGTACTACTTCTTGAAGGACGAAAAAGTGGTGGTTTTTTGTTGGAGCAATTCAGGTTATTTCTCAGATTGAGTGTAATTATGGACGAGATGATACGGAAACAATTTTGGCAACTTTGGTAACTAAGATTGTTTTTAATACTGCCGATCCTGATAGTGCTAATCGCTTATCTCGAATTGTTGGTACTCAAGAAGTTTTACAGCTTAATCGCAGTTATCAACCTGATGGCGAAACTGTCACTGGATTGGGTAAAACTTTACGCGAAAAAGTGCTGATTCACCCATCGGAAATTATGAATTTGCAACAGCTTAAAGCTTATGTGATTAGTCCCAGTGCTCCTACTACAATGGTTAGTGTGCCAATTAAGAGATATGAGAAAATTAATGCTAATTATGTGAGTGCCTACCCGGAAGAAATTCGAGAAGTAGAGTTATCTCGCTCTGTGGGAAAGGTGCCAACGGAAGGTGTTACTAATGACGAAGGTATAAGTTAACTCTTTGGATTGGGAAAGATTTGTAACATTGATATTACTGATTACATCATGACAATTCACCAAGAATACCCCCTTTTATTCAAAAATTTATCCATATACTAATAAAATTTGTGCGCCGTGGCGCACATTTTCCACTTCAAATCCATAAATATTACCGGAAGGAAGTGTAAGATTTACAGAGGAGAGCATTAGCAAAATTATTTACGCTCATTGGTTAGGAAGAAGAGAGGTATGCTTGCAGACTAAGTGTTTGGAGTCAAGGGTGATATTTGCTTCGAGCAAGGATTTATTTTGGATCAAGGCTCTTGCCGATGCTCATCGGCGAGAGTTGGGCTTTATCAATAGAGCCACCTTAGCTACTGCCATCAACACTAACGAAATTCTATACTCTCCCGATCGCGGTTTCCTACACTTTCATCATCGACGTGACAACATTTCCACGCTTTATCATTTCTGCGTGACACCCGCTTATCGACGACAGGGTATAGGTCGTCAGCTAATAGAAGCGTGGGAAGAGCATAGTAGGAAATCTGGGGTCACTCTCTTGCGCCTCAAATGTCCAGTCGATTTGTCAGCTAACGGTTTTTACTCACGATTAGGTTTCAGTCGGGTGGATATTGAACCCGGAAAGCATCGTCATTTAGTTGTCTGGGAAAAAAAACTACGGCCTGCAACGGCAAATCAACTTCTTCGACCTCAATTTGTGGCTTCTTTCAGTGCCGGAGGTTCCGAACTGAAGCGTCTGTTTCAACTTTGGGAGTCGGGTGGCGATTCGCGCCAACCTTTCGCTCACGTCTTGTACTCACCGATTGCTTGTCCTGCATCGACAACTGAATACTTGCGGTTCCAAAAAGATGCTGGACATATTAAAACCGTTTGGCTAGATTGCGGAGCTTATCAGGTGCAACAAGGAAAAAGGACTTATGATGAACTGCTCTTATTTTTAGATAAATTTTACCGAAATAATCAATGGGCAGATGGATATGTACTGCCAGATATTGTTCCCCTAACTACGGATAATGAAGAAATCGTGGAATATAAAATTCGCGAGACACTTTATCATTGTGAAAGGTTTTTCAACCAAATGCCATTAAGTGTACAGGAAAGAGCGATCGCTCCCGTACAGGGACGTACTATCAACCAAGTCAATCGTTGTCTCGAAACATACAGGCGGCTTGGCATTCGCAGAATTGGCTTCGGTTCTTGGGGAACATCAGGCCCCAACGGAAGTGTTAATATGCTCTCTCAAGAAAGCTTGGCATTATTCAAAACAGTCTGCGATATTGCTAGAGAACATGAAATGCTTGTTCACTGTTTTGGGATTGGCGGGCCAAACAGCTATAATCGCCTTCGCAGACAAAACTTAATTCCTGATACTCTCGATAGCACAACTTGGTGGAAAGCGGGAGGCTTTGGTAGTATCTTTTTTCCCAATAAAGCTCAAATTCAAATTACAGTTAGACGCAGTTTTGAAACCACTAAAGCGGGTTTAGAAAAGCTCAAACGGGAAACTTACCATTCCTGTTATTTTTGTGAAAGTATTGAGCAATTAAGAACTAACCGGAATCATCGAATTATGCACAACTTAGTGGCTTGGTTAGACACATTGGAGCGTGATTTATGAGCAAAAGACTGACTCTCCACTTACAGCAAAATACTACATTGGAAAGAGTAGCAACGATTCTGGAAAACTTTTCCATCCAATCTACGGATATTGAGCAATTAGCGGTTCTTTGTCAACTTGGGGCTACCGTTTTACAGAAAAATGTTTTTCCTTTTTTACGTAATCTTTCTCTTCTCGATAAAAAGAATCCATCTGGTTTAACTTCACTAGGAAAAGTAGCAGCTGATATTCAACAATCAAACCCATCTTTATTAGGTGATTTTTTACATTTGGTGATTTATCAATCACATTTTTTCGATAAAGATAAAAGGTTTTCATGGGCTTATGCAACTGTTGTACAACAATTGTGGTTGCGAAAAGAAGTTGTTTTATCACCTGCTGAGAAAAAGTCTATAGTGGGAGAGGTAATTGAAAAAGCTGCTATGAATTTTGAACTTTCTACCAGTGAAATAGCATTCAGTGATAGTAGTATTGTTGGGGTCTTGAACTGGTTGCGCTCGCTCTCACCCTGCGTAATTAAATCAGAAGGAAAATCCGAATACTTTAGCCGTCGCTATTTCTGTGCTGCTCCTATTTTTATAAAGGCGGTAGACGCTCTCTACAACCAACGGCAACGAACATTTGGAGCTAAAATTTTCTTGCGTGAAGATATTAAAGATGCTATCTGTCAAATGCTTTTGCTAGATCCAAGTGGGTTAGATGGTACTCTAGATAATGCAAAATGCACTTATGATTATGACCAGGGTGGATTCTTTGACTGGGGATATGAAGGAGGTTATGGACAGTGGATCATGCTAACTAAATCTCCTGAGTGGAGTCAGTTAATTTAACAATTTATATTCTTACAAAAACATCTACATAAACTGGGTATTCATGAATAAACTATTAGAGCAACTAGAATCAATTCAAGCAATTGTAGATACTATTAATCCATCCCAAATTGAAAGCGAGCTAGAAAGCGTAGCCCGTAATTATGAATTGTATGCTACCAGCTACGACCCTCTAGAACAGGTTAAAAAACTTCGCGATCGTTTAATTGATGAAATTGGTAAGGGAAAGCCTGTAAATGGCTACCTAAGTGCTGACTATGGTTATGGTAAAACAGCAACCCTAATTTATTTTTGGTTTGAGTGTCAGCAGAATCAAATTGTAGCCGTGCCACCATTCAAATTTAAAGAATTGGGTAATTTAATGGTTGCCACTTACGGCTGGATTAAGGCAAGTTTAGAAAAATCCTCGCCCTCCCTTGTTGCAGAAATTGAGGCAATATATTCTAAGTACGGTTTAAAGTCTCAAGCATTACAAGCCGCAGAAATAGCCCGTAAGCATAAAGTATCTGAAGAGAAAGCACTCAAAATTGTTCAAGAATTAAAAACTGACACTACCAATACTGATAGCGTATTGAATTTTTGGCAAGAGAGTGTTTCTATTCTAAGCAAAGCAGGTTTTAAGGGTTTAGCAATATTCGCTGACGAATGCCAAGAATTCCTGCGGACTGAAGAGGGTTCTAGCGTTCGTATCCAGATTTTGAGTGATTTAGTCAAAGGTATGCGAGCTTTAGGTTCTACACCTGTTGCACTCATTCTGGGAATGCCTACCACGCCCACCGAATCAGCAATTGAGGAACAGGCTGGTGATATTATCCACCGGATGCAGGAGCAGAAAGTATCGCTGCGATTAACTGATGCTTATAAATCTGATTTTCCGAGTAAGCTTTGGGATTTTTTGTGTGATAAGTTTTTGCTAGAAAATAAGTTACAAGGAAATCAGATAGTAGATTCAGCAACACTAGAAAGTTTGGGACAATTGTGTGAGCGAAAAGACCTGGGCAATGGCCCTCGCACTGTCATCGAAGTCTTTAAACGCATAGTTAATTTTGCTCAAGAAAAAGGAAAGCCGTATACTCCTCTCGATTTGATTCAGGATTATTTTGAGGGACGGGTGCAGTTATACGGGACACAACAGCACAAAATTATTGATGCTATTAACAAAGTCGAGCCACTGATTTCCTCTCAAAAACATCCCAAAGGACGAGAAGTAATTCGGCTTCTTGCTAGTTTTCCATCAGGGGTGACTGCAAGCATAGCCGATAAATTTAGATTATTAAAGAGTTTAAAAAAGCTGGCAGACGACGACAATTTTTACGGTTCGCACATTGTACAACCAACTGAACATAGCTTTGCTTTAGTTGCTCTTCTTCAAACAACTCCTCCTACAGTCGTTGACAAAATTCTCAATCAATTTCGTCGAAGCTGGTTTGGAGAGTGGAATGATACTCAAAAAGAAGAGACAGCAACAAGAGTTTTTCAAAGGGAAATTCTTCCCTTACTTTTTCCTGTTTCTCGTTCTGGTCAAAAAGCTAATTGGACTTGGCGCTCTAAGGGAGAATGGAAGCAGGATAGGTTTGGACTTTATAATTTTCTGAACGGCTCTCCTGAGAGATACAATTTAGAATTTCCCAACCGTTCTATCGTTATTAGTGTTGGTAGTGAAGACTCTGGCTTAATGAGATTTGCTCCGCCAGAAGAAACTCACTTAGATTGGCGCTTTTACTTAAGTTATAACCAGAATGCAGCTAATATTCCACAAAGATTAACTGCGATCGCAGGAACAGGTCAAGTAGACTTTCACCTTCAGCTTGGCCGAAGTTTTGAAAGCGAATATCCGACAGCTTTCGGTTTACTCCGTAAAGTCATGGTTGCCAAACAGTGTTCGGCTTGTACGCTACTGAATTTATCTGATTATATGCAAAACTGGCTCTCAAAAAACTCTGAGGTTAGCAAAGCAGATAGAGATAGATTAGAACATCACCGTCAGGAGTGCCACGCTTTAGCTCTGAAACTCCTGTTCCCATTGATTGCACCGCAAACTTGGGAAGTTATCGGTTTAGAGGGAGTCAATGGCGCAGAAACAAAACTAATAGAATCTGTGTTTTATCAAAAGAGTAAAACTTTATTTCCTAGCTATCAATCTTTCTACACTAATTTGCGTCCAGCACTTCTCAAGTATAAGTTAGTGCTTGAAAAACTTCCTTTGTCTGTTCGTCGAGGTCGCCAGTTATATCAAGCCTCCAAGGAAGACTTTGAAAAATTATTTGAAACCTCGGCTTCTGGTCTACCTAGCGTTTTGGCTATTTTTAAACAGCACGGTTTAATTAGTGAGTTCAAAGTTGCTGGCAAGAAAACAGAGATTTCTCAAGTTCAGTTTGTTGTTCATCCGCTAGAATCAATTATTCAAAACAAACTGAAATCGAAAGAGTCAGTTGAGACTGTACAGGAGCAGGATATTTTAAAAGAATCAAATTATTTAGATATTTGGGAGGAGGTCAAAAAACTTGGTTATCTTAAAGAAGAATTTGAGGAAGCACTTGAATGGTTGCAACGTCGTCGCTATGTAGAATGCGAACGACAAAGCGGTATTATTCGTATTAGTATGGCAGACTTAGACCCTAATGACTTGAAGGGTCAGTTAAATGAAATTCGCGAGCAGGTTTCTTCACTACTAAAAGTTTTTGATGAAAAGCTTTTGCAGGAGGTTGTTCGCCACGTAAATGAAGCAGAAGCAACTCTTTCTTTAGTAGCAAGTTCACCGAAGGTTTTTAATCCAACTGAGGGTATACAATTAACTTTAGGACTAGACTTTGGTGGGGTAGCAACTTCACAGGAGTTCGCGAATCACAATAATGAAGTAATTCTTGATTCAGTTCAAAGAACAATTCAAAACTTAAGCGAACGTCTTGAAGGATTCCACCGCGAAAAACGCTATATTATCCAAAAAGAACTCAGTGAAGCTACAGGAAAATTACAAGATTTCACTGAAGAATTAAAAGCTTCTAAACTTAGCCAAGTCATTCTTAGTACGAGTGGTTTAGAAGATTGTCTTAATGACTACCGAAAGACTTTAGAAAAGCAAGTTTTGCAGCTAGATAAAGATTGCAATGATTTAGCTAGTTCAGTTGTCTTAGACGAACCAAACATCCTGTCATTAGATCATCAACTCAATGAGTGTAACTTATTTTTACAAACTAACGAAAGCATTAAAAGAGAACTGCAAGATTTAGTATCTGGTTTAGAACAGTGGCGAATTATTCTGACAAGTGCTGAGAATTTACAAAAAAGTCTGAGTAATGATTCAGAACGTCTGGTGCGTTATAATGATGAGTTTGTTGACCGAGTGGTAGAACATTTTAGTCGGCATGGGGTAAAAAGTTTTAGAGAATACGAACTGCTGCAAAAACCCTTGGTTGAAATTGAGGAACAGATTAAAGGTGAACGGCGATCGCGTCGAGAGGATTTTCAGCAATTGCTGAATCAATACCAAGCGTTATTAAGTCAACTTATTTCGACAGACCGCTATTTAATAAGTCGATGCAAATATGATGACGAAGACCGTGAGGGTTCTTATGAAGCCCTAAGAAAAGTCTTTTTGGAAAAGCTATTTCAGGAGTGTGACAATCAGATTTTAGATTGGGAGAAACTAGAACAAGATTTATACTTTATTGCCCAAAATAGTGAACAAAATCTGACTGAATTTTTGCATCAATTCAGCGATTTAAAAACACAGTTATTATCAAAAATAAATTTGTGTAACGAATCAATTATAGAAGTTAAAAACCTTGAACTTCAGATTAACGAAGTCAAATCTATTTTTGAAAGAGGTATGGAACTTCGTGAAGAAGCCAAAAAACTTCAGGCTCGAAATAATGAAAATCTTTTAGAAGAAGAGAGACAGCTTTTAAGTATCATTAACACGGTCGAAAGCGATCTTACAATTAGCCAAGCTTATCAAAGTTTACCAAATAAGGATGTATGGGAAATTTTAAAAGCTTTGTACAAAAAGGGATACTTAGAGATTACGCTTCGCCAACGGGATTAATATTTCCTAAAAGCAAGCCTCTGTTGGCTCAAGGTTGCTTTGGTTGACCGGAATGCACCTTTGAAGGTTGGTACAAATCTGTTGAAACTACAGGAATAACGCACTGTTAGCGATAAAATAGAATAAACCTTCTGCTTATATGCGTAAAGGTTCTATGTCCAAGATAATTCCAAATTTTTATTTACCCAAGGAGTATCCAGAGGATATGAGGATACTGGTCGAGGCGCTTGTAGCTAATAACGGTCAGACCTTAAAGGCTGCTTTATCTTGGCTGGAGGGTAAGCTAGCTACTCATAAGGCACATAAAGGAAAACCAGCAGGAACGCCTATGTCTGCTACAACTATAAAAAACTATTTAACTGGTTTGTACGTTCTCGATCTCTATAAAGCAGATGGTCAATTATATTCAGAAAGTAAGCCTGACAAAACCAGAGCTTCAATTCCTGTTCAGTCCAAAATAGAAGTTATCAACTTCTTAGAGACTCTGGCTAAAAAGTCTTATACTCTTGAAGTTTTCAATGAAAAATTAACTCAAATTTGTTCTCAGCATTCCCAAATAGTTAAAGACTACAGCAAGGATAGATACCTACTTTATGAAAAACATCAATTATCTGAAAATCCCGAACCATCTCAGCTTCAAGAATTATTAATACAACACTGTGGTTATAGCTATGTAGGTAATCCAGGAGTGGGATATCTCGATCTATTTTATAGAGACAAAATACAAATTGATAATTACTTGAATCTTTTAGAGTTTATTGTAAAAAACTATGGAGAGGTGGCACAGAAAAGTCTGGGTTTAATTCCAGTTGCTCAGATTCGCGATCGAATTATCACGCAAGGCTCGGATTATTCTGAAGAAAACTTTAATCGGCACTTAACTCAATTGCGGCTTACTCACCGAGTTGAATTAATCACTACAAAATCTCAGCTAGCTCAGAATATTGGAATTGATTTAGTAGAAATATCTGGGATAAAATATGGATTTTTAAAAGTTATACAACCAGTATTGGTAAGCTAATTATGCCTTATAAAGACATTAATAATAATCCCATATCACCCGCTCAAAATCCCTATATTGGTGCTGGCTCTGCTGCGTCTGTAGCCGATCAAAATAATCAAGTTTATATTGTTCATACAAGAGCCATTAAAACCGTACTAGAAGGGGTGCAAAGGTCACTTAAATTCAATCGCTCAATTAGATTATTTTTTGTAGGAGATTATGGTTATGGAAAAACAACTCACCTGAATCTTATTGCGAAAGAAGTACGAACCCTCAATGGAATCTGTATTCCCATTCAATTTCAGCGACTTCCTCTTAGAACATCTAACGATCCAGAAGAGGATTTGTTAAGATTGCAAGGAGCTATTTTAGCTAAAATATCGAGTGTCTTAAACGACGAAAGACTGGTTAATAAAGAAGATACTAGAAAGATATTAGATGAAAGGTCTTATGTCGATATCATAGAAGCTATTTATGAAATTCTTAACAAAACTAATAAAACGAAAATTTTACTAATTTTTGATGAAATAGAGTTTTTATTCTCCAAGTTAAAAATTGATATTCCTGATTTTATGAGCTTCTTGCACGGTTTATCGGAAAAAATGTTTGTCAGACCAGGCTGGGGAGTATGTGCCAGTATTACTCAAAGAGAATACTACAGTAAAATTGTTGAAGAAGCTGGTCAACTCCAAGAAGGTCGGTTTGATTTTCATATTATTGAGCCTTTATCACCACTCGAAGTTCGAGAATATATAGAGAAAAAAAATAGTAGTTTAACTAACCGAGTAAAAGAGCGTGGATATCCTTTTGATGAAGAAGTGATAGGTTTCATTACCACTGTTTCAGGTGGAATTCCCAGATATATAGAAACTGTTTGTGAATTAATTTGGTCTGAAGCTGAAGCAAAGCATGAACCAGAGCAATTGATTAAAATAGAAACAGCCAGAAGAATCTTTAGTAATAAGTATTTGTCTAGGGCTAATAAATATTTTGCTGAGTTATGTAGAAGCTTTTCTGTTTCTGACCAAGCTGAGGCTTTCCTCAAATTATTGTTTTATAGTGGAGGTTGGAGAAAGACAACTCAAGACCTTTTAGCCTTAAAAGATTCTAGTCCCATTTCCTATTTTCATGGCTTATCAGAATCTCAAGCTAAATATCGCTTAGATGAAGCAGGGCGAGAACTTAGAAATAATCAAGAGTTGACCACATTCTTGGAAGTATTTGGAAAAAGACCCTTTAAATATACTCTAAAAAATCTGGTCTTTAAAAGTATTTTCGATTTTCGCTAACACCATACTCAATGATTATCTATGGAAGATGATAGAAAAAAAGCCAACCACTCCTCTCAATCAAAAAGCGATCGTATCAAAAAGTATATTCATTCTTTGCAGATATCTTTGTCGGATATAACTCAGCCTTATAGCCGTCCTCTTTCTTCGATTTTGCCAGAAGAAAGACAGGTAGAAACTTCTTTGTTATTTGACGATATAGAAATTGAGGGTTGCCGTGAAAGGTTTTCTAGTTGGACGAGTCTTATATCCACGAAAAAAATTCGCGATTGGCTGAATCAGTTTGAAACGATTCTAGAACAAAATATCGCCTATTTACTCCTGAGTAAGTTACAGTTTTTCTCGAAAAGCGATATTGAATCAGCCGCTCGCAGCTTACAAATAAAATTACTTAATTTACTTGTTGAACAGGAAAACCTACGACAAGCATTTCGTTCCGACCCAAAAGCTACTATCAAAGATGAAGCGGAAATGCAAAAATGGCTGCGTAACAAAGTTATTTACTACGCCAGATTACCCGAACCTCCAGATACATCCATTGAAAGTCAGGACATTCTATGGAGCGTTTATGAAAGGTCGGCTCTTACTAAAACTAGCGTTCCTAACGCAAAAAAGTTCAAACCCTTGGAAGAACACTTTAAAGGTAGTTCAAACCAACCTGAAACCTCTGTTTTCGTGTTTATGGACTATACTAACGGTTCTGGTAATCAACTGGCGAAATGTATTCGGGAAATCAATAAGTTACTCGAACAATATCCTGCATATCAACAGTCATTATTTATCTTTATGTATGTGGTTCAGGCTACATCATTTAACTTAGCTAGTATAGAATTTGCTCCTGAGAACAGCGAAACTATCTATTATGAACCGATGCTTGGCTATAAAAGTCAAGAAATTATGGATATTCTCGCTAGCCACCAAATATCTGAATCAGAATATGATGATTTTATAGAAAAATATTGTCTGCGTGCTTCTGGAAAGAGTGCTGCTGGATATCGAGACTCTGGTGCTTTAACCTGTCATCACTATAGTTGTCCCAACAATACATTACCTTTTTTCCATAAACCTGGTGAACACTGGGAAGAGCTTTTTAGAAACAGCCAAACGCCAAGCGCCACTCGCTATAGGCAAAAATGATTTTTTAGATCAAAATCTACAGACAATCCCCCGGTCGTCGCAGCACCATAAACGGGTTGGCAGACTCGACCTGATAATTAGGATACTGCGTTTGTGCATTTGCTACCGCCGCCATCCACTCTGGATGGTCATCGTTCCATAAAGGATGGCGCAAAATGCGGATAGTCCGGCGCTGCTGATTTTGGTGAACGTAACCAGAGAGGGTTCCAAACCGCACCGGGGAGCCATAGCCTAAGCGGTTAAGTGCGGCTGCAATTGGGTTTTGGACTAAGTTTAGCCAAGGATTTTGGAAATTTCCCCAAGAAGTGTTGAGATCGACTACAGATGAAGAATTAGATACTAACCGTGCCATATCTAGAGCCAATCGCCAGTCTAATAACCCGTGATAGGCAAGGTTTTGATAGTCGCGCAAACAAATATTGCAGGAAGCGTCGCACTCACTTCCATGTCCGTGCGGATTTATCCACCGACTGGCAATGCTGTTTGGAATTGTTGGATCTGTTTGAGTTATTAGTTGTTGAAACTCGTTCGACCGAGCCAAAAAGCGACAGTATCCTGCTCCATTTTCCAGTTGGTCGCACAAAAAAGCTTGACCGATTATGGCTCCATTTTGTTCTAGCGATCGAAAACCTGCCTGCAACTCCTGTGCATCCACATCAAGGTGAGCCGCTGCTGCTATCCGCAGCCAAAATGCAAAGGAATACCAAGCGGCACGACCTTCAACTGTTCTGGGGTCTGCAAATACGCCACTAGGCCATTGCTCGATATTTACCAGCAAAATATCAGTTTTTCGGCGAGACAATAACGCCACTCGGTAAGCTGCCCCAGATGTACCTACTTGACTATTACCATCTGGAGATACAGCATACGCACCAGGTCTTGGTCTTCCAAAAACAGTTGCGTGTCGGAAATCAAATCCTCCGTTACCGCCATTATCATTAACTGAAACGATGCTGTCATTAAATGCAGAGACAGAAACATTGAGAATAGATGAAGGCGTGCCAATATTTGCACCGATACTCAAAGAAGGTCGAGTCGATCGTGGTTGCCATTCAAACTGTCCATCAAAATCTTCTGGCTGTAAATCTGTAAAGAATCCTTTGGGTTCCCTGGCATCTACAGTACGCATCGCATCGACCGCGCAAACTGGGCATTGAACGGTTGGTGGGGCTTGACCCCCAGGTAATGGTTGATTTAATACTGTGTGGGGGTAAACAACTGCTTGACAGTTACTACAAAGTCCAAGAGATTGGTTACTATTTGGAAGTGCCGGAAACAAACCTGGATGAGAAGTAATTGTGTTACCTTGAGGACGCAATTCAACTACACCACAAGCTGTATGAACTGCTTTATCTTTAACAGTTTGTGACCCAGGAGCAAATTGACTGATAGCGACATCCAGATTACGGTCTACAATCCCTGTTTCTGGGGGCCATTGAGGGCCTGGTGAAGGCCAGCGCGTATAAAGCAACCGCACCCGCGTGGGAAAACCAAACATCGGCAATAAACCCGCATTAGCCAAACGTTCGCTCAGTTTATCTTGGGTGTAGGTGGGGTCATTCACAATCTTTTGAATGTCGGGTATCAGAGTATTGCGGAGATAACTCAATATTGCGGAATTGTTGGCATTAGATAATGTTGTTTGTTCCCGCAAAATATCCAAAACTGATAAAATCGCTGGTTCATTTGCTGGGTCATTCAACCAATCTGCAATTAACGGTTCGCAATTCCCCCAATTTTCAACATCACCGAATTCGCCGTGTACGTTATCAGTTCCACCTAATGATGCACTGATGCCTGTGTCTACAAAGGCTTGCCGTAAAACTTCCTTGATGAGGACGCGCTGAAAAATTTCTTGACTTCTCATATCAACATAAGGTGATGGCGGTGGATCGCCCGTGATGCTCTCTGGACGTTGGAAGTAAAAATCATCGTGACTTCTACCGCGACAGAAAGTAACGGCCAATGAAACTCCTGCCGAACGTCTGCCTGCACGACCTACTCGCTGTTGATAATTGAAGCGTCGGGGTGGCATATTTGCCATCATTACTGCTAGCAATGCACCGATATCAACCCCTGCTTCCATTGTTGTTGTGACACTCAGTAAATCGATACCTTGGACTCTAGCAATTTCATTTGGGATAAAGATATCTTGGAACCATCGCTGGCGTTTAGTACGATCGCCTTTATCAGTTTGACCCGTCAATTCTTCAGCATTCAGGCGGAAAGGCTGACCCGATTGTTCTGATAGATAGAGATAGTAATCAAAGTCAGGAGTTGTCTGCCCTGGTATCAGTTGAATTGTGGTAAAATTCGGATTGTCAGAACGGCGATCGCTGTTACATTCTGGACAAACCCCAGCAGCAGGTTGAAGAAAAAAAGCGTTGCATTGCGGACAACGGTATCCTGGGCGAGAGCCATTGATGGAGTTGGGCGGCAAAACGAGATAAAGTCGATCTGGATCGAGTGCAAGTCCGCTACTACTTGATATGCAAGCTTGCGATTGGATTAACTGCTGCTGTACGTCAGCTGGTGCTAAACCTGTTCTATTAATGTACCTTTCAGCAAATTTAAGTAAATTTGAATCACTCCCAAGACGGAAATAAGGGAAATAGCGATGTAATTTCCGAGTCCCTAATTGCCGAATAACCCCTTCTGTTGCTTCTATTAGCCTTGGTGATGGATTCCCTTGCGGTTGATAACTAACCCAACCCTGTGCAAGTCCTTCAAGCGTTCGGGCAATGTGGGGAAAAAGGGCATACATTAATTCATCAGTTAAAAACGCTTCCAGTAGATCGGCATGATTTCTCTGTGTTTGTGATCCCGGAATAACTCGTGCGATTGGGTTGCTATTCCAGTTGTAGCAATCAAACCAAGGAAACCTTTGTAGTCCACTTCCTTGACCTACTTT
This sequence comes from Floridaenema aerugineum BLCC-F46, assembly GCF_041929345.1. Classification (NCBI taxonomy): domain Bacteria; kingdom Bacillati; phylum Cyanobacteriota; class Cyanophyceae; order Aerosakkonematales; family Aerosakkonemataceae; genus Floridanema; species Floridanema aerugineum. Next base: position 168,240 of record NZ_JBHFNQ010000206.1, on the reverse strand, counting down.
ATAGTTTTTAGCTTCAAAACTCGACCCCCCTGGACAAATGCCATAAGTTAATAAAGCATCTTGTACCTTATCCCGTAAATTTAACAGGGGAATTCGCTCTGGGTAACGTTGAAGTAAGCCAAGCCATTCATCACGAGCCTGCTGATTACTTGAGGGCAAATCATCAATCCAGTCTCGCGCTTCATTGCTTAAAGCTTGATTGGCGTTGCGAAATCTGTTACGCCGAACCATATCGTCAGGCTGCTGACTTGCAATAACAGCATCGTGAAGATTGAGATTCAAGGCTTGCAACCTAGCTAGTGCTACTTGATTATTCCCACAACTAATGCGAAGGAAGGCTACCAAGTCATTCCAGTAATCTTGGAATGACTGGATCAGCAGCATCCGCGCCATGTCACGATAATGATCGCGCTCCATCCCTGCTGCTAACTTGGCAGCATCCTGTCGGCTGTCGGAAAATATGACCAGCTTGCGAGATGATCGACTTGTAGGAGTTGGTGGCGCTGGCATTTCTCTTAACAGTCCACTGGCTAGCACTTGACAAGCTTTCTGAAATCCCGTGCGGTGGAAGCGCAGAGGCGTGGGAAATTTATCTCGCCTGCCGTAGTCGGCATCGCATCGAGCACATTTACTAGGCAGCGCTCGTTGACTGTCGGCAGAGTTGCCTACAACCTGATATAGCCACCCCGGTACTTCACCTGGTTGAGGTTGAGCGTTATTCTGTATTAGTGCTCCTGTAGTCCGGTTGAGCTTGGCGCGAACCCATTTGCGTTTTATTTTGTCAAGTTCCCATTCCAAGTCTTGAGGCTGCGTACTCCAAGCTTGTATGTCGTTAGGCAAAGGCCAAAATACACGGTAGTTTCCATAGCTTTGATTGAGAACTATTAGGTCAGGAATTCCTTCTAAATTGGGTTGATCGGGTGTCAAAATATCGACGTTGGTGTTACCTATCTTACGAGTTGTTTTGTAGCCACCAAGAAACACATCTCCACAAACTTCACACACTAGCAAGTCAAGAACGCGGGAGCCACAAGAGCAGGTTAAGCTGTGAGTAGCATGGATAGCACCAACGGTTGGCGGAGTTGGATCGCTTTGGCGACCCTGAGGATTTACGGCTGAGTCAGTACAAGCAGGATTGCAGCAAGCCCAAAGATTTTGTAGGTTGTGGAAGAATAAATGACCGCGCACGGGTTGGGGCGATCGCCCTGCTCGTTGAGACATTCCTACTGCTAACAGCAGTCCCCGCATGGCATCAGATACAAAATTGCTACCCCTTGCACCTGGAAAAAGTTGATTATCCAAATCTTGCACGTTGGTTGCACGAATGCTGCCATTGACAGCTTGACAAGCATCCCGTAAGGCATTAGCTACAACAATGTCTTGTGGGTTATTGGTAGCACTACCTAAAGTAGCTAAAGCTTCTCCTAGATGTTGCTCTGCACTTAACCCAGATGTGGCAGGCTGCCCCAGTTGTAAAGCCAAATCAGACATTGCATTCCGCACCTGGTTTGAGTTTGGTTCGGGCGGTTGCATTGGCTGGAAAGGATCTGCCTGCACTGTCTGGGTGAACTGAGCAAATACACTTTGATAGGCAGAAAGATTGAACCGCGCACCTGAAGTGGGTGGTGTTTGTTGCCCAGAGATAAATTCAAAATTATCCCGCCCAAAAAATTGCCGCAGAAAGTCTCTACCTTGTTGATTTGGTTCGAGACTGGCTGTAGTCGTCAAAATTCTTAACTGCGGTGAATTTGGTGTCAACCCTAGACGCGAGTACAGCAACCGCAAAATATAAGCTACTTCTGTCCCAGGCGTGCCGCGATAGGCGTGCAGTTCGTCAATAATTAGGAAAAATTGATTTTTGGGATTTTCAGCCAGCCAGTCACGAGTAGCATCAAAAATACTGTTTTCGATGCTCCGCATCATCATAATGTTGAGCATCGAGTAGTTGCTAATTAAAATATCCGGCGGACTTTCTTGCATATCCCAGCGAGACCACATTTCACCACCATCAAGTCGGGGGAAATAGTAAGGCAAATCTGGCATATCCTGAAGTAGGGACGGATTAATTTGGATAATCGTATTTATTTGCTGTTGCTGCTGTTCGAGTTCCCTTAATTCATTTTTCAGTCGTCTGATACTATCGTCTTTTTGTATGCCTGAAACTGGCGTTTGTCCGGTGTAGCGTCCAAAGGTAATTCGGTTTCCGCCTCTAGTTTGATTTAACCACTGGTGTACCGATGCTGCTTCTAGTGCTTTTCTCAGCCGTCGCAACTGGTCTTCAACTAAAGCGTTTAGGGGATACAGAATCAAGGCGCGGAGGGCTTTTGGTCGGGATGCGTGATCCCATTGCGATACGCGATCGCCATTAGGATTTACATTTGTATCCCACCAGCGATGATTGGTAGGTGGTGGCGGACAGGCAGGCCAATTTTGGGGGCGCGAATCTCGCGCTAACTGTGCGAGGAGCGGCAGGAGAAAGCATTCAGTTTTACCAGAACCAGTACCAGTAGTGACAACTATATCGCGGTGATTAACTACAACTTCCCGCAAGCTTTCCCACTGGTGTTGGTAAAGTTGAATTCCTGGCTCAAATATCATTTGCCCCAATTGTGCCAAATCCTGATATTCAGCAGGCAGTTGATTGGCGGCAGCTGATAAATTCATTCCCGATGAAGGATAAATTGGAACTGGTTCAATTAATGGAGGCTGACTCAAGATGCCTGGTTGTCGTAGCAGAATATCCCGTTCATCAGCTAAAGCTCGGTAACGTAATGGAAAAGCACTTTTGATATATAGCTGATAGATTCTATTAAGTCTTTGATAAGCTCCAACTAGATCATGCACGAGTAGATACCTCCTCGCATTTAATGTTAAGTTTATCACTTAGTTGAGCCACTAATTCTAGTCCTACGTTTTCATATAACAGCCATGAGTCTTGGTACTTTGGGAGGAGTCCAGAAGCCAGCACTAAGGCACGTTCGTAAATTTCCGGCCATCGTTGACACACAGGTATTGCTAAACGTTTTGTAGCGGTGCTATAACGTGCAATACACTCTTTTTCATTGTGTTGCAACGCAAGAAATCGCAAACCATACCAGTCACCTTGTAACCAGCGATCGCTCTCTTTGTCATAAAAGATCGTGTAGTTATAAGCAGTCATTTCCTTAGACTGCATCCGGTACATCCCTGTCTCTTTAGGAAAGATACAGCTAACGAAGTCATTAACATTACAGTCAAAATGTTGCCATTCGTATAAACTTGGTACAATTCCCTGTAAGCTCCTGAGAGTATACTTCCAGTTTGCCAAGTTAGGTAGGATGGTAGCCAGTTGCAGCGATACTTCACCAACATTAGCGATCGCAAATTGACAACCTATTTGTTTAATTAGCTCAAACAGTTGTTCAGAATTAGTTGTGCTTACACGAGTACGAGGTGGAGCCTCTCCGCTCGTCTGGTTTATCACATCTACCTGTGCATAATTTTTCAGTTCGCTAATCAAATTCAAGCTGCGTTGACCGCATAATATAAACTCTTGAGAATTAAATTGTGAATCAACTTTGACAAGAGTAGTAGGAGCAGTAGACCATCGTGAACCATTCTGAGAAGACTCAATATGTCCCAGCAATTTCAACCGTCGTAAAATGCGTTTTGGTTCTTCAAGTTTCAGAGCGTCACAAGCTTTTTTGAAAGATTCCCAAGTGCCACAAGCTTGAGCAGATAGCCAGTATAAAAGTTGTTCATAGCGACCGGAAAAAACCTCAATATTCAGTGATGAATGATTAATAAATGGCAAATTTATAAAATCAAATGCGTTATCATAGCCTTTTTTATATACGGGTTGATCGGGAATACGGTGCGTAAACTCGTAAATATCAAGTTCAGAGCCAATCCAATCTCGAACTTGGTCATAGTAGCTGAAGTTTTCTGGTACTTCTTCCATGATTAAACGACGATTCCGAAGAGGTACTATCAAATTAAAGTCAACTTCTTTCGGCACATAATTCAATCTTTCACTCTGGATTGCGAAAAAAAGATAAAATTCATCTTTAGTAGATATTTCTTTTATGTATATTAATGGCAAAAATTTAGATAAAGCATATTTATGGATTATAGAGATAATCAAATTCCCAATTTTTTGGCGATTACCCTTGCAACGAAATCCTTTATACCACCGTAGTATCAGGCGTTGATCTTCACGTCTTACTTCTAGAATAACTGGTTTCAACATAAGTTAAAATTACTTAAAAAAGTTACATAATACTCCAACTAAACTCTGTTATTTAATCTCATTAACTGGCTGGATTACACTACCACAAATATAATGCCTAGAACCGATAGGAATTTTTTCGTAATGTGAATGTTTTTTTAGAGGCAGTTTTATCCAATCAACAATCTTGACAAAACCCTGGCTTAATTCCCCTCCACAAGTAGTTTTTGCCTCTACGAGGTACTCGCCAGGACTGGGAAAGTTTACTGAAATTGCAGTATTTGTATCCTCCGTCCTATCTAAAATTTTGGAATCATTCGATAATCTAGTATTCGATAATCTAGTAATTTGTAACTGTACTTTTGGAAAGAAACCAATGACAGTAACTTGAGGACTGTGACCAACTAGCCACGCGCCTAGTTGGGGGATTCTTAAACCACCAGAAAAGCTAATTGATAAGCCGACACTGGGTTGTAAAGCATCTTTAAGTTCTTTATTTTCGATAACAACTCCATCCCAAGCTGGAGAAACAACCCTACACTGGTAAAGTTCTACCCAGTTGGAATTATTAAAAACTGGCTGTGGTTCTCCGTACCACTCTAATAAACGCTCATCTCGCAAACGTTGGATGTCTGGGAGTAATTGTTTTTTACACAGCAGGATAAACTGAGAGCCAAGTGATGGCTGTCCCCAAGAAGCATAAGCTCCTGCATCGGGGTTATCGGGATCGGGAATCAATATCCAAAAGTCGCGATTGGGTAAAATTAAGAAATCGAGGTCAGCAGGGGAAATAATCTGGTATCTAGCACCGCGATCTAATTCACTTAGGTTGATCGGACAATCTAAATGAACATACCATCCACGGCGTTCATCCCAAAGCTTATATACATTGTTTTTGTACTGAACTTGTACCGATTCTAGCTGCCGTCCCCGTAGCTGTTTTGGGTAGAGATAGTAATCAATCTGACCCAGGAATGGGTCTTCAGTGCGATATAATCCAGCAAATATGTGACGAACAAATGTGCTTACTCCTACCTTGAGTCCTGCTGGCTTTCCGTCATCTTGCCACTGTTCATAAACTTCGTGAATCGCTTCCGCAACAGCTTCATACCGTTGCCTGTTCTTAGTGACTAACTCTTTTAAATGTTTAGGAAGTCCATACACTTGGAGTCGAATCCGAGCAAACAGAGTCATAGCATCCCACTGCGCTGTCCATTGCTGCTCGTAAAACAACTGTTGAAGTTTCTCTTTATCAGTGCGTCGGAGTAAGGATTGCGAAATTGGATAATTAATATAAGTTATTGGTCCCCCAGAACCTCGCTGTGCTGTCCAGAGAAAACCTTGTTGCATTAGCCACTGATTCCAGTCCTTCCAAAGAGGTTCTTCAGCTTCGTGACCACAATTCATTCCTATTGGACGACCAGATCCAGATAGACCTAAAATTTCCCGCAAACGTTTGAAATAATCCCTTTCTGATATTCTGTCTTCATCTGCCATCTGATATGCTGCCAGAACAGTTGCACCGAGAAAGGCAACACCTTGGGGTAATTTAGAACCATACCAACGCAAGTTGTCCAAATTAACCTGTCCGTCAACAATCACTTTTTCCCTCACAGCGGCACGGAAGTCGTTGCCCCAGTTATCTCCTGTCGGCTTTCCGTTAAAGTCTCGGCCAATACGCTCCAATACATCATCGTCAACGCTTAAATAGATCTTGGTACCTCGTGGTACACCACTAGTAAAGTAAGACACTAACGCTTGGTTCCAATCTTTGTAACTTGCCATCTGAGCCGTTTTTATAAACTCTTTTTAGTATGTACGCCTCTAGTAGCTAATATGACCTACGTTTAATCTAAATCGCTACTAACCTATAACCTGGCATCAGGTTAACAGCTTTTGTGATAGGTACAAATGTACTAACATAAAGGTTTTGTAAAAGCTTTGAACTAATAGTTCAAAGCTAACACTCCTTAATGTTTTCTTCCTATAGTGTTTTTACGGGTATTAGTACACACTTACAGTCGAAAATTTTTAACGTAAAAACAACTCCTTTATTGTTGACAACTTCATGCAGACTCATCACTGTCAACATACTGATGCTGACTATTGTTAACTCTTGAGAAAGAAGCTCTTGCAGTGATGATATCCTTCATTGGTATTGACAGAGTTATTTACATCGTTTAATGTAAACAATCAAGAATGTAAATCTCTAGCCGATTAAATTCATGCACTTCGAGGATGTTCGTCAATGGCAGGGAACTGCTGATGACCTAGCAAGAGAGCTAAAACGACAAATTGAGCAGCTTGGGTTATCTGTAGAACCTCCATCTGTGCGAACTGTCCGGTTGTGGAGATCGAAACAGCTTTTATCGCAACCCAAAGGGCAAGAATTTAAGTTTCGTCAGATTTTAGAAGGATTAGCAACAGCCGTACTGTTGAAGCGAGGTTGGACATTGGCAGCAATTGGTCAAGTATTGCCTTCTTTCTCAGATACTGACCTAGAAAGGCAAATTATTGCAGAAAGCGATGGTCAAGACTCTACATGGGCAACAGTAATTCAAACAAATTCTTTGCCATTACCCGTAGGACATCGCCACGCACTCGATCTAGCAGAAGATGCTGCGATGCTATTAGCACAAGGAATTATTCGCCAATATAATCGAGTGTTACCGGGTCAAGAGATTGTTCGCCAAGATGATAGTATGCCACCCGAACTTTATCGGGCAATGTGCAAATTAGGTCGCTTATATATCGAAGAAGGGTTAGCAGATTCAGCTGCTTGCGTTCATACTATTTTGGAGCGATCGCGCTATCCGTTAAGTAGTGAAGAATGGAATTTAAAGATTTTTCGCCAAACTGAGTTTCCTTTCTCTGGAGTGACTTTAATCGAGCCAGATTTGCGCGTACCGACTTCAGACTGTTCAGTAATTGCTAATAAAAGTGGTGCTTTTGGCGAGGACAATGTAATAGAACATCGCCTGTACAGTCAGCTACGAGAAGCTACAGAGCGTTTAGGTGCTCGCCGTAAACACAAAGCGTATACTGCTGTGAGAAAGTTAGTTGGTAAATACTCCCTAATTGGAGAACGTCAATTACTTGATTACCTAATTGAAAACGACCTTACTCCTTTACAAAGGACAGTTGTAGATTTCTTTGATCGAGTTTCAGATACTTGGTTAATTGAGGGATTTGTTCATCGCTGCACTCACTGTGGTACATTGATGCGACCCCATCCTAACAAAAACCGTTTTCCTGATGGCTGTTGTCCGATTCGCCAGTGCTACAGCCATAATTCGGGTCAGTTATGTGAAAAGCTTAATCCAGATGGCTTACTAATTGCTAAACCGCAAATTTTAACTTTTTGGACAGGACCAGCTATTGATGAATTAGCAATTTTTGAAGCAGCACAACAGAAAGGACTAAATGCAGAATTATACCCGGAATCTGATTTGTGTGACATATCAATTAACAACCGTGCTATTGGTATTGATGCCAAATCTTACACCAGTCCTGTTACCTTAGCTTTGCGACTGAATCGCCGTATTGGTGGATTGGCACACTATCGTCGTCGCATTATTGCTATTAGCGATCGACTTATTGAAGAAAACCCCAACTATCTTTCTAGTCTCAGATCTACACTCGATAAAAAAGGCGACCCTGCCACATTAGAAGTTTTATCAGTGACCTCAGTAATTGAATTAATAAAGAGTATGTAATATGCGAAGCAAACCTGACTTTTGGAAAGGCCCAGACAGAATTTGCTGGCTGTGCGTGTTAATGGAAGAATTTATCGGAACTAATTCACTGAAGAATGCACCAGTGGTCATGTCAGGTATGGCTAGCGTTGTGAATGCGCCTAATTTCGGTTCAGCACGCCAAGCTATTTTTAATCTACGACAGATGTCATTGGAATATGTTACTGAACCATTAGTTAAGCACGCAGTAGCAATTTACAACGACCATCACTATCGCCACCAAACTCAAGGAACTTATGAAATTGACTCAGAAACTCTGGAATTTAAAAGAAAAGATCGTCTTGAAGATTCATTAATTGCTAAGGCGCGTCAAATTTTAAGTGCGCCAATCGCATACAAATCTCACACTATTTCGGTTGCAGATTCACATCAACCAATGGTGGTTTCTCTAGGTGAAGAAAGCAACGCTGAAAAAATCCAAATTAATTTGCGAGACCTCCCCTTAGCAGAACGTCGGAGGCATTCACTTTCACGTTTACCAAGAGGTACTATTCGCATTCCTTTAAAAGAATTAAGGAGTTTAGCTGAACAAATGGATATTCGTGAAGCTCAACATCCAGAAAAACGACCTGGTAACTGGTTAAAACGTTTTGAACGTTTCTCCCTGATGATGCCAGAGATGGGTAAGGGGCTTCGAGAAGAAACAGAAATACTTGAATTAGAGGGAATTAAACACCTAATTGGGCTGCCAGGATCTGGCAAAACAACTATTTTAATTTTGATAGCTGTCTGGCTAGGAAAAAACGGTTATAAAGGGATGTTTGTATTTCCTTCCATTGAAGTTGCCAGACAGTACATGGTTGAACTGGAATTTCATCAAATTAAGGTAGGAATGTTAGTTGGTCAAAGCAAGGAAACTCGCCGACGACACGCAGATAATATTGCTGAAGCAATCGCCGCAGCTGGTGGTAATGGTGGCTTTGCTCATACTTTACCAGGTGCCGATCTTTTTGCGCTCAATTGTGTTCTGCCAGCTTTTTCATCAGCCGATACCTCAATGTGGGGTTTTGCTGATGCTCCCTGTCAAGAGATTTGGCAAAGCGGAGGTAAAAAAGGGAAGATGAAAAAATGCCTTTGTCCGTTGTGGACAATGTGTGGACGAAACAAAGCAGCACGAGATTTAGTAGAAGCTGATATTTGGGTAGGGCACGTATACTCAATGGACACTCAAATATCACCTCATGCAATACAAGAAGAAATTCGGTATTTTGAATTGATTGCCCGTACTTTTGATGTGGTTGTTTTCGATGAAGCAGATATGGTGCAATCTGTTTTGGATAAATATGGAGCAGCTACGCTCAGTATTTCTGGTTCAGAAGAATCTATTCATCGCGTCATTCAAGAGCAAATTCATAACCGTTTTGCTCGTGGTGAAAACCATCGACTATTAGACAGAGATGTAGAACTTTATAGTCGGGAACTATCAGAATTTGGTAATCACAATACTTCTTTAATGACTGCTGTACAAAATATGCCTTCGTCACGGGTAGGGGAGCGATATCAAAATCAGTTACTAACTCCTTTAAGAATTATCAGCGATCTATTGGATGGTTTAGAAAAGAAATCATTACGCGATGAACTAGACGAGCGAGAAGTTAAATTAGGTTTTAAAAGAAGCCGAGTTTTAAAGAATTTTTGGGAAAGAGCAGCTTATCAAGCTTTTTACGATCGCACAGGTATGGAAGCAATTGATTTATCTCAAACCGAGCATTGGGCTGAAACTTTATGTATAGACTGTGGCAAACTAAAGCAAGATTGGCAGACTCTAATTAAGCATTTCCGTCGCTATTTAGCTGAGAATTTAACTCAGCGTCGAGACAATATTGTAAGAGAGATTGGAGAATTATTTCTCCAACTTTGCTTCCCAGACCGTCTGCTACCAAAAGATGCAGATGACATTATCACATTGCTTGTCTGTATTACATTTGTGATGCTTGGCTATCAACGAATTGTACCCGGAACAAGGTCAATGGTAGCAGAAGGATTGATTCGAGAACCAATAGTTGAATCTACTAACTCACCAGCACTTCGTAGGGTTATACCAGAAAATATTTTAGGCTCATTTTCTGGAGTGAAATACAGTTTTTCTCAAGCACTAACAACTCGTACTAGCGCACGCAATGTAGAGTTATCTTACATTACTTTTATTGGTGCCCCTCGAATGCTAATGCACCGTTTCGATCGTTTATTTGAAGCTGATAACGAGCACCCCGGGCCAGCTATTCTAATGACTTCAGCAACTTCATTTCTAGAGGCGAGTCCAGCTTATCATATTAACGCTGGCCCTCACTATTTACTCAAACCACGTCAAGCTGAACACGATCCGAGCCAGAGTATATATTCTTTCAAATGGTTGCCCGATCGTCAACGTGGAGATGAACCTTTACGATATAGCGGTGCTGGCGATCTTCGGGAACGTAATCTAAAGCTAATGGTAGATGCTTTAGCCCGAGGAGGAGCTAATTCTGAGATTTACAAGTCGATTCGCAATTTCGATGTTAAACATGGTATCCATCGCAAAGCAGCATTAATTGTTAATAGTTACGAACAAGCTCGTACTATTAAAAAATACATCAATGATTACTATCCAGAAGTTGGTCGCCGTACCAAAGCAGTTGTTCACTCTCTAAGAGATGGAGAACAACCATCTGATTTTGTTACTACTGCTCAATGCGAAGCATTAGGAGATGATGAAAACTGCGACATTATCCTTTTTCCCATGCTGGCGATCGGTCGAGGAGTGAATATTGTTTTTACTAAAGGATTGAGGGAACTTGATGCTGCTATTGGTTCAATTTATTTTCTCACTCGCCCCCATCCTTCAACGGATGATATGCAGCTTTTGTATAGTTTAGCTGGACGAAAAACTCAAGAATTCGACAGTACAGTTTTTACTCAAACAGATAATTTAAATGTAATTGCTGAGAGTTTAAAGCAATCTAGAAAAGAACTTTGGCGGACGGCGAATCGGTTATTACGAGAACCTTTAATGGCCAGTCGTTTAGGTGCAGATTTATTTCAACCATTTACAGCCAATCAAATGGTAGCTATTTTACAAACAATTGGGAGAGGAATGCGGAATGGTTGCCCAGTGAAAGTTTACTTTATCGATGCAGCTTGGGCTACTCAGTCAACTAAAGATAAACCTGACTCTGTACGAGACAGTATGTTAGTGCAGATGCGAGTCATTTTGGAGGAGTGTATCAACCATTCCGAGCCTGTGATTCGAGAAATTAATCAAGAACTTTACGGGGCATTTCTGGCACCATTACAGCGTATTCAAGGAGTAATTTACCCCGAAGAGCTACGATTTACCAACGAGTTGGATGAAGAAGATTTTGATGATTTTTCACCATTATTGGAGATGTAACCATGAGTAACTATTTTGATGAAGATTGCGAATTCAATGAAGATTCATCCGAAGTGGAAGAAGAATTTATTGAAGCAAATCTGGCTTCAGAAGACCTTTATATTCCAATAGGTCAACGTAAAATTCTCAAACCTGTACCTCTAGTCTTTACCATTCCAGATAATTTGGAGCCACTGATAGTAGAAGGTTATACACTAGCTTGGACAAAGACAGCATTGGATATTTTATCTACAATTCAAAAAGCTAGTGGTAGTAATGAAAAATCGTCTGTTAAAAATTTACCTTATGCTTCATTACGCGGATCTCTAGAAGTAGCATTAAAAAATATAGCTCGAATTAAATCGAATTTAGGACTTAGTAAATTCGACTTAAATAATAATGCAGATGAGTCAGAACCGTTTGCATATTTAACTGATGGTAGTCAAGAAGAGATCGATAAAGCTATTTATACAATTCTTGACGACTGGATGACTAATGTTGTCAAACCTTGGGTTAATGTAGATAAGATTTCACTAGAAGATTTTGACCGTTGGGAAGAGCTTAGAGAAAGAAGAGAGTTATTAAAAATGTCTTCTTTCAAATCCCATATTTTACCTTGGAAGCATTCTGAAGAAACAGGAACGACTCAAGCAAGAGATAAATATGCTTTTCCAATGCTAGCAGATTACTTGGCTCGTCAAATTGCTGGATATGAGATTTTTAAAGATTTAGGTTCAATCAAACGAATTATTTCTAGCAGTGGAACATTTACTTCTGGTGTAGCAGAATTAATTACTAATCCGATTAATTTGGACAATGCCAAAGGAAAATTCAGTTTAGTGGTGCGGATAGAAGTTGTAACTTATCCTTCTCTACATCAGCCTTTAGTGAAAATAGATGTTTCTAAGCGGCGTTGGCTAAGTCAATTAAAATCTCCTCAGTTCGATCGCTACAATATTAGTGGTTTTGTGTTTTCTCAGAAGTATTCAGATCGTGCTTTTAGTTACAAAGTTATCTGCCAGTCAGAGCAAAAGAATAGTCAGGATAAAAAGAGAATTTGGCGTTGGCTTCCAGATAAAGATTTTGCCGTTCTTCAACGAGAATTAAGCTTACCTTTACAACCATTCGATGGGCAACAAATTGCATTAGGTCAAGCATCAACTGAGCAATGTCAAGTAATTCTAACTTACCGGAATGGATTGCAAGATAATTTAGAAGATGAGAATAGTTGGGAAGAATTTGGCATTGAAACAGGTGTACCCGAAATTGATAAGTTGGAAGCTTTTGAAGCGATCGCTAAAATACTTGAACCCAAAGGAATAAAAGCATTCGATAGTTACACACAAGTAAAACATAGGCGAAATGAAGGTCATAAAGTGGATGATACAGCCTCACGAGAAATTAATATCTTTACCCTACTTGGAGCCTATTTTGAGATGAGTAACACTGAAGTTTGCTCGGATTTTACTCCAAAATACTTAAACCAATTAATGGATGATGAACTGGAAACCTTACTGAATCAAAACTTCAATATTGGTTTAAAAGATATTAATCGAGGTAGGAAAGGTCTTGAATTTAATGAAAAAGGTAAGCGGTTGTTAGAGCAAACAAAAGAACTAAAAGCGTTAATTCATGCTAACCAAACGGCTATGCGGAGACTATACCCCAACGAGCGTCCCGCACTGTGGATATTTTATGAAGATGTATTGCAAAAAGAGGTGAAACTATTACAAGCAATCGTTCGCGTTTTGTGGGGGAATGCAATCAAACTTGAAGTTAACCGTCTGCCAACAAATACTCACGGAGCAAGAGAGTTTTTACCTGGTAAAGAGTTAAAAGCTAAAGAGCGAACCAGCGAACGAATAAAAGCATGGGAACACACAGCAAAACAAATTGCAGATCTTAAACAGCCAACCTTCTGTCTAATTTTAGCCCGAAGATTTTACTCAGATTCTAACGATAAGAGAACTGTTTTACTTGATGATAAAGTGAACAAACCTTCAACTCGTAAAGCGTTAGCTACAAAAGCTCGTGCTTGCGTACAGTTTCTTGAGCCAATTAAAACTAATCAGACAACAAACTGTCTCAAATTAGATGAATTTTTCCATCGAATGCAATCTGCTCTCAAAGATTTACTTTCTGCTCATGCTGGTCGTATTGATGATGTGCAAGAGAAAGTTAACAAGTACCTCAAAGATACTCCGCCGGAAGCTAGACCTAAAGAAATTTTGGCATTTACTATCGTTCGTAAACAAAAGGGACGCGCACGCGGTCGAATTGAAAATACATTTTTACCAGTAGCAATGCGTCTAAAAGTGGATACAGGAAAGTGCGAGCTTTGCTGCGCTTACCAGAACAAGGAAGTTAATCGTTTAGAAATTAGTCGATGGAGTAACTTTCCTGATGCCCTTGCTTTCATTGCTGAACTTTCTCCGATAAAACTAGCAGATAACCAGGTTACTAAATTAGATCGCTTCATGGAATTTGTGAAGCAAATCATCTCCAACGCAGTGGACGAAGGAGTAAATCCTTTAGTAATTATTGATTCTTCTAACTGTGTCCAACTGTGGTCTTGGCTTGCAGATGTCAGAATGAATGCAACCAAAATAACTTTTGAGCGACGGTCTGGTTCTCCCCTGTACGAACCAATAGATAAAGAGTGGGATGGCGCACGTCTGATTCGTATTCGTCAAGACCTTGCCCCTGGAATTATCGATAAAAAAATCAGACAATTAGTTAAAACTTCTTTAGAAGATACAAGGACTAAAAAGGAACTAAAGAAATTAACTCCTACTATTGAAATTCCTTCGGCATCCAGTTCAACAGGGATGTTTAAACTTACTGCAAGTCACTCAACTGGATGTGTTGCTTATTTGTCTGTAGGCCATAAAACACTTCATCAAAAATCACGGGGTCAAAGTTGCTATCACCCAACCCAAACGAATACACCTGTTAAAGTTAAAAAGGATGATGGTTCTCAGGAAAAACTTTATAACAAAGCTGGATTACAGATGGATAAACTCCTAGAACGTCCCCCTTTTGTAGATCGGTGGCCTACTCCAAATCCTCTTGAGATTGTAGTCACTTTAAAACAAGAGAAGGATAATCCGGATCAATTAGCTACTCTGGTAGAATCGTTGCGCTACAGTTTTGGTCACTATAGCGAATGGACATCATTACCTGCTCCTCTCTTTTTTGAACGAGTTGTACGTGACTATATTAGTGAGTTTGCAATTGAGGATGAGGATAGTGAAACAGAACAAGATTTAGAGGAAAGGTAGATATTGAAGTTCGTTCATTGATTAGGACAACGCTACGTCAAAAGTAAATTACTACTGGCATAGCGTTATCCAAAAATCCAATGGAAAATTTTCCATTGACAAACAAGCACCTAACCAAATACTAAGGCGCACGCCAACACCGCCGTCAACATCAAATCCCCCTTCCGTCCCCCTTTAAGCGCCACCTCCAACTCCAACAACATCGACATCGCTTGAATTAAAGACCTCAAACCCACACCAGCCACCTCTTGTTTCAAAAAATACACCCGCTTGGGATTAGCAACTTGACAAACTCTGGCAATTTCAGCATCCTGCTTCACCCCACCCACCAGCGCCGCCTTCACCCACATCCAAGTTCTAAACTGAGTAATCAACGTGGCACAAATAGCCAATGGAAAAGTCTCCTTATCTAGCAACTCTTGCAATAAATTGACAGCTTTTGTTGCATTACTTTCTCGAATTGCAGAAGCTAATTGCAGACTATTCTGAGTAGTTGAAGGAACCAGCACTCGCACTTCCTCAACACTAAGCTTTTTCCCATTACTGTAACTCGCCAGCTTTTGTAGTTCCACTTCAGCACGCGCCGAATCATTACCAATAGCATCCGCCAAATACTCAATAATCTTTCTATCAAGCGACAAACCCATTGCTTTTGCTTCAGTTCCTATCGACCGAGCAATTAAATCCGTTCTCCAAGGCGCAATTAAATTGAATTCAAACAGTTTACCTTGAGAAAGCAGAAACTTTACCACTTTCAATCGCTTATCAATCGCTGGTGCGACAAATACCAAATGTGTTGTTTCCGGCACTTGCGATAACAACTGAAGACTTTTCATTGTTTCTTCCGTAAACTGTTTAAAATTGCACTCCTCAACCACCACTAACTTTCCTTTTCCTTTCCCTAATGCACGAGTTAAAGCACAATCAATAGCCTCCTCAATTACACCAGCCGAAAATCGATGATAGTTGAAACTTATCCAATCCGGGTCAAGACATTTTTTGAACTCCAAAAGCTTCTTGTTAATCGCGTACACATCATCACCAACTAACAAACTAATCATCAACCCTTCTCCTGAATCAACAATTGATAGTTAACACCAGTCACTCCAAACAGCATCTTTTGTACCTTAGCCGTATTCCGATTAAACCTATCTAAATACTTAGCAGGCACAGCCAATACAGCTTTTTTCCCTTTAAGTTCTACTAAAGAAGCAACCTCAAGCAAAACTCGATTATTTTCGGAAGTTTTGTCCAGCACCTTTTCCCAAATAGCTGTTAGTTGAACAGGCTGCTTTTCTTTAGAACATTGACTCGACTTCGAGGAATCATTACCCTGCACTAATCCCAGCAAACAAACCTCTAACCACAAACTCGGTTGTACGCTTTTACTTAACTGCCATTCCGAAGCACGTAGCTGTTCAATACCAGCATTAATTACCCTGTAATCCCAATCTGCCACAATCTTCAGCAATGTCGAATGCGAAATCCCGCTAGTTAATAAATGCGAACTATCGCGTACATTCGCTACTAACAGTAAATCTCGATAACAAGCAAGTAGCGACATCAATAACACTTTTGCTGTCTTCCCGCTATCAATCAACTCACGCGATAATTGCAACAACTTCAACGTATCGCCACTACGAATTGATTGCAGAATTGTTATCAAATCAGACTCCGATATTCGACCCGATAATTCCAAAACGTGAGAACTAGTAATTTCCTCCCCTAACAAACTTAACTGGTCAAGTAACTGCAAAGCATCCCTAAGTCCACCTTCTGCAATTCGAGCAATAGCCACCTTCGCCTCATCCGAAATGGCGATAGATTCGCTATCAGCTATCATCGTTAACTGCTGCACGATTGCATGAATAGCTAACACCCGAAAATGGAATACTTGACACCTACTACTAATCGTCGCTAATAGCTTATGTGCTTCTGTTGTACAAAGAATAAAAACCACATTAGCCGGAGGTTCTTCGATACATTTGAGCAGTGCATTTTGCGCCTGAGAAGTTAATTGATGACATTCATCTAAAACGAAAATCCGATAACGACTCATCGCTGGTGCAAAATGCGCTCGTTCGATTAATGTTCGAGCATCTTCTACTCCATTATGAGAAGCCGCATCAATTTCAACTACATCTAAACTATTCCCTTTTTCAATGGAACGACAGGACTGACATTTACCACATGGCGTAACAGTTGGTTTATCTGTAGCATTACAATTAAGCGATTTAGCAAAAATACGAGCCGTTGAAGTTTTACCAACACCTCGTTCCCCTGCAAATAGATAAGCAGGAGCTATTTTATTTGCCTTAATTGCATTAGCCAGCGTTCTTTGAATATATTCCTGTCCGGCTAATTCTGATAGCGTGCGCGGACGATATTTTTGAGGTAATGCTGCGTACATAATTTATTTCCTTTCATTACTCTTTGAAAATTGGCATTAACAAGTATTGAGCATCCATCAGAATATTTGGTTGCTCTCGATTGCCAAACGGTACTAAAATAGCAGGGCCATCTTTTTGAGTAAGTTGCATCTGAATTTCCGCACTAGCAATAACTTTTACTCCTTCCAACAAGTATTTAATGTTAAAAGAAACTGACATATCGCTATCCGAATTAATGCAAGCCGTCATCTCTTCCCGACCATTTCCAAATTCCCTAAACAATGACAAACAAACTTGTTGAGCTTCACTATTAAGACGAATGCTGACACTCTTTTCCTTCTTATCAGCCAACACCGCAATTCTCTCTAAAGCCTTAATCAAAGGTGCTTTCTCCAACGTTACCTGTTGTTTAAAATCCTGCTTCAATAACTCTTGATACGCTGGATATGCACCTTCTAAACAACGGCTAACTAATCGTTGCGTTCCCCAGCGAAATTCTATAAGTCCCTTTGATTCCTCATAGAATAATTCCACTGGCTCGACTGATGTTCGACTAGATAAAATTCGCTCTAATTCCACCAAAGCCTTAGCTGGTACTGTAAATTCTAAAGGCTCTGTAATTTCAGTTTGTTTCTTCTTTTTGAACCCGGAAAGCGAAGTATTAATAACAGCTAATCGATGTCCATCCGTCGCAGCAAATTCGATGCCATTTGACTCTATTTTGAAGTGAATGCCTGTTAAAATGCGCTTAGTTTCATCACTAGTTGTAGCGATTAAGGTTCCTTTAATTCCGGCTTGCAAAGCTTCCACTGGCACCCGAACTTTTAGCATTGAATTAACTTCAGGAATTGGCGGAAATTCCTCAGTTGGTAATCCCCGCACTTGATAGCGTCCAGTAGTAGCGATTAATGTCATAATTTGATTTTGACCTGCCTCTACTTTTTCTGGATGATTATCTTCAGTTTCCTCCGTATTCAAAGGCGATTGATTGACCAAAGTAATATCCCCGCGAGACAGTTTCGCTACAATATCACTCAAGATTCCCACGGGAATAGTCAGTTCGCCAGACGCTTGAACTTTAGCATCAAATGATGTTTGAATACCTAAATTAAGGTCAAAAACACTCAGTTGAACCTTTTGAGTTTCGTGATTAGCAATCAACAAAACATTTCCTAATATTGGATGTGTAGGTTTAGTAGGTACGGCATGACTAACTAAATCGAGGTGAGTTGCTAAGTTCTCCTGCGTGCAAATTAATCGCATTCCGCTCGCTAAACTAGGAGTTTCTTCATCAGTTTGTGCAGGCGTAACATCAACTTTAGCTTTAGACGAGTTGTTTTGTTTAACTCGATTCTTGGTTTTACTAGGACGAGTTTTTGTAAGCATATTCCAATTGAAAATAGCTGTCATGCCGAGGCAGCGTTAGCTGCGTAGAGAATATAAGTCTTCAATCATGAATAATAAGCAGATAAAAAAACAGCCTTTATCGTATTACTTGAATCTTCACTATTCAGTCACACTTTACCTTTCTCTAAAAGAGCGACATTTGGCACAAAAAATCCCCTGGTTAAGATACCAGGGGTTATTTTTTGAATAATTTAATGTTTATAGTTCCAAGTTTTCCCTGAACTCTTCCCAAGTTACTTCTGCCTGTTTTAGGATACGGCGAAGGGTCACACTTGTTAGCTCAGGATGGAGTAGCACCACACAACCTACCTTTCCTTTTCTTGTCCACCTTGTAAGTAGAACATGATTTTCCTCAGAGTCAACTTCTGTAAAGCCTAGACGTTTCAATGAAGACACAACTTTAGCTCCTGAGATCCGATCTAACTGAGGCTTTAGAAAGTTAGTCATTTGGCTGTTCCAAAGATTACTTCTTTATCTTAGTTTATACTGAGATGAACAGCTACAAGTCTCAGAGTTCCAACCCCTGATTACGTGAGAAGTATTCTGTATTAGTATTAATTGCCGCGAAAACTAAGGGATTGGGTAGATAGCGGAAATTCTTTTAGATAAATTTCTGTAGCTTCTCGTAAGTTAGCTAAAGCCTCTTCACGAGTACTTCCTTGACTGACTGTACCCACCTCACGGCATTCAGCAATGTAAATGTTTTCCTCTTGTTCGACAAGAGCATTTAGTTGATGTCCTTGTACAATAAAGCGTTCACCAGTCATTGGACAACCTCCTTGAGTTTCCTTGACTTGAGCAAATCGATCTTCTTCTTCTTCTAGAAGCAATTCATCCTCTTCAAACTCATCATCTCCTGTATTTTCAAAGTAAAGACGATCCTCCAATTCTATATCGCTAATACCGAGCATTTCTGCAACTGTTCGCAAAGATAGCTTGTCTTCCTCAACAGCGCGGTAGGCAAGTTCAATAAAAATTCGAGGGAATCGTTCTTCTATTGAATGAAAACGTTGCTGAAGCTCATAATGAACAGGACTGTAACCAAGTTGGCGTGCTAAAACCGCAGCTTGTACATTCGGAAAATTATCTTTATAACCAACTATTTTGTTTTCCTGTTCCAATCGATATAGCATTGTTTCATAGCTGACTCCAAAGTAGCGAGATAAATGCACAACTTCTATCGGACGGGTAACAACTCTCACCTTCAAACTGAGCAAACGCTCTTGTAATGCTTCAGAGGGAATCAGAAAATAACAGGCAAATTTTTCTGCAAAAATTTGTGAAGAAGTTCGCTCTCCTTGACGGTAAACTATTGCCATTCGCTCGTGCAGGAAAAGGCTGTATGCTAAACCCTGAGTCAAACTAAATGAGCGACAAGTATCTGCATTATCCTGATTAATAGCAATAATTTGTCCTAATTGTGGATGCAGGAAAAACAACCCAGAAATTGCATTTTCCTCCTGACCAAAGGGAATCGCAAAGATGAGTAAACCTTGCGCTTGTAAGAAGCTTTGTAAATCACCAAGAGGTGCTATTCCTAAATTGTAGTGGCTTCTCGCTCTTTGGGCTGCCAATATCGCCGTTCCATCTTCCTTTAAAACGCGATCGCTAAACGGTGCAAAAGGTGGATGAGGAAGCTCAGGAAAAGGAGTATCAGTCTGCTTATAAAGCTCTAATAGAGCATCAACCTTTTCAATTAAGCGTCCTATCCCGACTTTACTAGAAGCTGAAATATTTGCTGCACAAAGACGTAAGGCTTCTTCCCAGTCTGTTTTGACTGTTTCTTCGCCAAACAGGAACCGTAGTGGCACTCCATAAAGCCGAGCTAGACGCTCCAAACTCAAAGCATCCACTCGCCGCTTACCGCTCTCATACTGATTTAGAGCCGCCGAAGTGACATCAATAAATTGTGCAGCTTCAGTTTGGGTCATGCCAGCTCGCTCGCGGGCAACTCGCAAGCGCTGACCTAAGATTTCGTAGTTCATCACACTCAGGCCAATCAAGAACCTTACGTTTATAGTGATATATTAACATTGCGTTAAAATTACTGCAAATAAAAACTATATTTAACAGAGAACAGTGTCAATCAAAATACTGGATACGGTAGTTTTGCGGGTAATGAGCTTTGCTCATCCACGCGGAATAGATATATTGCTAGAAACTCTTGACATCTCTTCGGCGCGGTTTCCGGCTGAGATTTATAATCGGGACGAGAACAGTCGTCCTCTGGAAGAAGATGACGAGGGGTTGAGCGAACTGGGCAAGGGACTGCGATACGCTCAACGTCAGATTCAGCAGTTACCGAACACCGATGTTGAAGCTTTGCGTTGTCGCAAATGGCTAAGGAATGCACAGCAGCTACCTCGCCACTTTCAGAACGGAAGTTTGGTTGTGGAAACTTTAACAGTGGAAGAACTTAACGAGCGCGAAATCCTCCAGAAACAGTACCCTAAATGCCATAAAGGGGAAGCTGCCTGTTTAGTGCTGGCAAAGCGTTACCAAGGACAGGCAGTTTTTCTTTCCTCAGATGGAGGAGGTTGTAAGGTAGCTGAAGACCTGGGTATACCTTATTTAACTCTGAAAGATATTCTTCAAGTGTGGGTTGAACAGAAACAACCAACATTGGAAGAATTCGATCGACTAGTCAGTGGTATGAAAAATGCTAAAAAAGGTCTGAAAAAAGCCTTTGTAGACGAACTACGACAAAAGTTACAGAACTCCGGTTCCTGAAAAATTATCCTGCTCTTCAAGCAAAATCCGACAAATCAAACAAAGTCATTTGCTGACCTGAAGCTGGATTCTTTTTCGGTTTGCGTTTACCCTGCACTACTTCTTGAACTACTATTTCTGGGAGTATTGTTGGTTCAATATTTTCTTCTACTTCCCTATTTTCAACACTTTCAAACCATTCTTCATACCAATAAACCGCATTCATTGACTTAGGTTTTTCGGCTGATAAACTATTACCAAGTAATAAATCAGTTTGACCCAACCACCAAATCGGTATTGCCAACCAAGGTGCATAGAGAAAAAATTGAAATAAAGCGCACTTTAACAAAACCTGGTCGATATCTTGACCAATACCAGACAAACAATTATTAGATTGTGCCAACATCAAAGCACCCGTCCCACAAGCAGGTTCATTAAAACTAGCAGTTCGGTCAATTTCTTCATGACTAATTACTTGAGACATGAAACTAGCAACCACTAACGGTGTCGGATAAAACCCAGCATTTCTTTGTGCTTTCTTGCCACAAATATCAGGCAGAATTCTACCTAAATAATCTTCAGGATAAAGTAGGAGAGCAGACAAATCGAAAACCTGATACAGACGCATTGATGCACCTTCGCAACCTGCTGGTTCCTTTGGTAAACTTTTGTAAGCTGGATGACCGAAACCAAACAAAGCCCAATGCAAGAAATATTCCAAATATTCCCAAGCACTCCAAGTTCGCCATTCCCCATGTTTGGGAATACAATTAAGCGTATTGTTTAGCATACTTTCTGCTAGGCTAGAATACTGCCATTCAATTTGAGGTATTGGTTCATTCGGTAGCGTTTCTTGAATTACAAATTTGGGTAATCGTTCGGGTTTTCGATTTTCTAAAAGAGCTAACATTGGTTCCATTTGCCATCTAGTCCAAGCATGAGCCCCAACTGCTTGACATCTAGCCCAATAATCCCATCTTCCCCAAAGACAACGGTCTACTTGCGCTAAAATTGGTAAAAGCCAGCCATGTTTCAAATTCCGGTTGAGGTGAGGAATTAAATCTTTCTTGCTCTTAATTTGGTAGGGTTCTTTTCGTAAGTGCTGCCGAACTTCAATGCGAATTTTTGAATCAATTATGGGAATTTCAAGTAACCTTTTCATGGGTAACAATAACAACGAAGTTTTGCTACCCATTGACCGCAATCGCGGTTAAGTTATTCAAGATAAAAAGGCGGTTGCTTGTCAATATCTTCTGGCAAATTAGATGGTTCGCAAAAACGCTGCGTTTCCAATAAACTGACAGCAGCCGGATATTCGTTGGAACCAGAAATCATCGTTGTTGGCAGTGCCAAAATCGTCACGAAATAACGACTATAATTTAGTGCAGGGTTTAATGCAGGAGCCAACCAAGTGACGTACAATCTCCGATGAATTCCTATTACTAATCCTGCACTAGAAGTAACAGCAGCAACGCCTTCGATAAAATCCCCATTAGCAGGACTAGTGCCAAATCTTTGATAACGAATAATTGTTTGAAGTTGTTCGCCATCACTAATTGTTCCCAACAATTCTGACTCAATAGCAATTCTCAACCTTAATCCTTCATGTGGGCAAATAATCCAAATAGGTGGGATAAATGTATAATTGGACATATTTAATCTCTAAGTCGATAAAGTGAATTTCATAAAAAAACCCGCATTAGCGGGTTGGTAAAAACTTCAATTTCCTCACTTTCTCATTTCAGAAATGCTCAACCTAGCTGGGTATATAAAGCCGAATTAACAAATTAATCTAGCTCCCGTTCGATTCAGTAGTGCAAATAGTTTGGCTAGTGCAAGTTTTGTGATTTTTTTAGCTACCGCTATCGCGGGCGAGCAAACAAAGAGCCAGTTCCTCATCAAATCAAGTATCAGGTAAAATCAAGATGAAACAATCTTCAACCAAAAACCAACAGCTACAACAATGTGTCATGAAACTAAGTTTACTACTGGAAGAGTACGGAGAAGATACATTTTGTGATGCAGTGCAAAACTTATTAGATAATCATCCTCATACTCAACCTTTAGCTAACTACAATTATCAAGTGATTATGTTACCGAGTGATTATGATATTGAAGCGGTTTTGCAGACAGCTACATTAACTGCTAAGTAACTAATTCTACGGTATGCTGAAAAAGCCTTTAATCGCCGTCAAAATTTACGCTAGAAACAGGTGTTATCTCAGAAAAAGCCTGAAACTCGAAACCTGTTTTCTAACTTTGATATCTAATAGTTTCAAGTGTTAATGAAAACTCGGTTTCTCGCCCGACTTGCTCCTACATAAAAAAGCTGATTACAAGCTCGAACGCTGTCCCGATATTCCTTGAGATAGTCAGCTTTTCTATCGGGATTAATTCGAGCTAAATATAACAATTTAGTCGCTACTTTCCGGCGAATATCTTTGCTATCAATTCCCACTTCTGTAAAAGTAGAACCCTGCGAATTATGCACCGTAATCGCCCAACAATTACGCATATCTGCGAAAGTTTCACAATGATCGTACCATGCTTTCCACAAGCTAGGATTTCTCTTAGCATTCCGTAGCAATCTGTTATTATCACGCTTGAATTTGCGAGCATCATCTTCATGCAAAATGTAAATTTGACGAAGTTCTCCCGCTTCTGTCTTTACCTTAACATTCCAAGCTTTGTAACCTGAATATCTATCCTCTACAAATTCAACAACTTCCACTTCTGTTGAAGTCGCTAAAATAATTGTTTTCCCATCTGGTGCTATAACTGGTGCTTTACTAATCAATCTTTCCCCTATCACAAATTTTGGCGCATCTTTCCCGTAGATTTTGGCTCGGATTTTCTGATTCCAGTATGCAACTCGTTCGTTAGTGTAGCAAAGGATGCGGAAGCAATCAGGGTCTTGATTAAACTTGACAGAGAACTTCTTTAAAGCATATTTCAACAAAGTTTGTTCTTTGACTAAAAATGCTCCATTCTTCTTATCTGGATTGAATTTTGAAAATGGCTCGAATACTTTTTTGCTTTTCACAGCTAGGCGACAAGCAGTGACAAATTCCAACAACGGACTACCTGTACCTTGCCTGACTACCTCGGTTAAAACAGCTTTATCAGGTACACTAAAAGATTGAGATTTTCTCTCGTTTATCTCTTCATTTACAGGTGGTAATTGAGCCGGGTCGCCCATCACAATAAGTTGCCGATTACTGCCCAATATTAGCGAATTATTGATTCTCTCTACAATGATATTCCACAGTTCTTCTGTCACCATACTGCACTCATCTAAAAAGATAATATCGTACATATAAAGCAGCGATGGTGAAACTTGTTTCAAGATTTTCTGCTGTCCCTGTTTAACAGGAGCTAATCCTAGTAGCTGATGAATAGTCATCAAATCTACTCCTTGTACTCTTTTTTCAGCAGCCATTCGTCGCAGTACTCCCACTGCTTTATTAGTTGGTGCTGTAAATACAACCCTTTTTCCAGCATTTACTAATTGTTCCGCTACTAAATTGACGATGGTTGATTTTCCTGTTCCCGCATATCCAAATAATCCGAACATCCGTTTGGAACTAGTTAGGAATTGGGTAATCTTTTTGAGGGCTTCCTCTTGCTGGGAAGTTAGTTTAAAATTTAGCCCGATAAGTGTTTGAATCATTTGAGTTAGGTTTCTTTGGCAAGATTTCCCACACCTATCAGCGTTAGCTGTTTTTTGAGGTCGAGAGCAAACCTAATTACTCAAATTAGGAACAGTTCCATGCCCACGTAACAATTTTCACAGGCTATTTAGGAGCAGGTAAAACTACCCTACTCAACCGAATTCTGATATATTAATATGGCAAAAGAGTCGCAGCGATCGTCAATCAATTTGAGGAAATTGGTTAAGCTTGGTGAGAAGTTAGAGCTTTTACCGAAAAAGAAATAACCTCAGCAATATCAGCAGGTTCTAACATTGGAATGGCAGCTAAAATTTGAGCCTTGATTTGTTCGCTGTTATGATGGCTGCTTGCAAAAGTCGCATTCTCCACACCAACTCCTCGACGATACTCATTTAAAGAAATCTGCCCATCTAGATACAGTTGTAAAGAGCGAGCATCGCCACCACTCACTTTAGCTAATGCTCGAAAGTTGTTCGAGTTAACTTCAGGCAAATTCTTTTGAGCTAACCAACGATTGATTGTCGGTTGAGAAACGCCTATAGCACCAGCCAAAGTCGTCTGGTTCCAACCCTCGCTTAATAATTGCTCTAATAAGCAAACCAGTCGTGAGGCATGAGTAAAAAAGTCTGGCGCTCTCACCTTTTATTTTCCTAACTCTGCATCCTTATTTTGCCATCTACTTCGATAGTTGAAGAAATTCTACCCTAACGAGGCAGCTAAAGTACTCCTTGAATGCCATTGGCTCTAACCCAGCTTTATACACTTGTATAATAGCTTATTAAAGTGTATAAAATAAGAGACCATCAGTAGGTTATGCAATGCGATGAGTACAGTAATGATGAATACCCAATCCCACTATCAACAAAGCTAATCAGTCCCCTGAAATTAAGCCCTCATCCAATGAATGCTGATATTTATGGAGCGGATGAAGATGTTTCTGACTTAGTGGAATTAATCAAAGTCGGGGGGGAAATTCGTCCCTTAATTGTTAATCCCTCTGGGATTATTATCAGCGGACATCGCCGAAACCGTGCTGCCACAATCTTGGGCTGGTCAGTAGTGCCAGTAGAAGTAAGAGAATTTGATTCTCCCATTGAAGAAATAGGGTTGCTATTGCGAGAAAATACTTACAGAAATCGAACGCTAGAGCAACGCATACGGGAGGGTTGGTGCTGGGAAATGGTCGAAGCTGCTTTTGCCAAGCAAAGACAAGTCGCTGCACTCAAGCAAAATCAAGTCAACTCTGACGACACCGTTCGGGTAAATTTACCCGAACGGCAAGAGTTAAGTACCGACCCAGAAGCGAGGCGTACCCGCAATCGGGTAGCAGCGCGGGTAGGAGTAGGTGGTAGCAGTTATGCTCGAGCTTCCAAAGTGTTGAAGGCGATTGATTTAATGGAACAAGAGTACGCCCAGTTAGCCGTTGCTTGGAAACGAGTGTTAAACAACCAATCTATCGATGCGGCATACAAATTACTCAAATCACCACCGCTTTGGCGAGAGCGTGTTTTGCAGGTGATTTCTACAGGACAAGCGGATACAACAATAAAAGCGATCGCACACCTGAAAACCAACACTTGTACCTTAAATTCCCAACTTGAGCAAGAGAATCAACAAACAATCGAGCCAGAAAAATTTAGAGTAGGCGATTTAGTTAGGGTAAATTTAAATTACATGAAAGATAGTTCTGATTTGTTGAAATGGAATGGGTATTGGGGAGAAGTATTGAACTTATCTTTAATAGGCAGCTTGAAAGTAGACATGGGAGCCAGTATTCTTAATTTAATGCCTAAAGATGTGCTGAAAGTCGATGAAATTGAACTTGAACAAGCACGTCGAATTCTAAATTTAAAAAAACAACAAGATAAACTAAACGATTTAGAGCAAATTATTCTTAATTTTCTGCAAAAACAGTCCTCTATTAGCCAGGACGAGCTAATTCATTTACAAGCGATCGAACAAAGGATGTATGCACGACAGACGTGATGTAGTTATAGGATAGTAAAATGTTAAAAAAAATGCACCTCAAGCGAGTCGGCCCAGCACCGCAACTTGATGTAGAATTTACCGATAGGCTGAATATCTTTACAGGCGATAACGGACTAGGAAAAACGTTTTTATTAGACATTATTTGGTGTTCCCTCACCGGAACTTGGGCAGATAATCCCGCATGGCCTCAACTAACAGAAGAAACTCCCCAAATCTCTGGCAGCTTCAACAATCAAACAAATGGTGAAACTAAAACCTTTCACAGTTATTTCGATTTTGAACAACAACAATGGCGCGACCTCAGTTTCCCTGCTTTACTAAACAGTTTAGTTATTTACGTCCGCGTTGATGGTGGCTTCTGTGTTTTCGATCCCGCTCGTAGTCTTTCCACCGCATATCATTTCAGTCATTACACACTTTGGAACGGTTTAAAAGATAACAACGATAAAGTTTTATCCAACGGGTTAATTCAAGATTGGGTCAAATGGCAAAATCAACCAGATAAAACAACCTTTCAACTGTTATCTCGCGTCATCAAACAACTTTCACCCCATCCTAATGAATCGATAGAACCTGGAGAACCCATACGAATTTCTGTAGAAGATGTGCGCGATATTCCGACAATTAAAATGCCCTACGGAACTGTACCAATTATCCACACATCAGCCGGAATGAAGCGCATTTTGGGACTAGCTTATTTACTTGTTTGGACTTGGTACGAACACCTGCAAGCATCTAAACTACGAAAAAAACCACCAGTAGAGCAAATTACACTACTCATGGATGAAGTAGAATCTCACCTGCATCCCCAATGGCAAAGGTCAATTCTGCCAGCCGTTTTAGAAGTCGCAGCAGGCTTACAACAACAGATAAAAATACAAGCATTCGCTACTACCCATTCGCCTTTAGTTTTAGCCTCATTAGAACCTATTTTTAATGAAGAAATAGATAGATTATTTTTATTTGAATTACAGCGTCAACAAGTGACATTAAATGAATTTCCTTGGACAAAACAAGGTGATACAGTAGGCTGGTTAACTTCAGAAATTTTTGGACTAAAACAAGCCCGTTCCCAACAAGCAGAAATCACCATTGAAGCCGCCGAAGCTTGGATGCGCCACGATAACATGAATGCCTTTCCCGAACACTTAAGAACCCCCGCACAAATTCAACTTGAACTCGAACGACTACTTCCCGGACATGACCCATTTTGGCCGCGCTGGATTGTCAAAACAGAGGCACATCGGACATGATGCGATTAGAAAACAACAACAAAATAGCTCATCTGAATCAGCTTAAATCCAACTTTTGTTTGACCTACTCCCCTGTAAAAGACTATCGTTTTAGGTATCTTCCCCTTCTGTGACAGGGAGGAAACTGGGGTTTAGTAAAGATGAAAATCAATCGCTATGGACAATCGAAAATTCTCACGCCCCAAGAAATCGATTTGTTATTTAATCAGGGGCTAACCAATGAGCGAGACCGCACCTTATTTGCTGTTTGTTTGTTTAGTGCTTGTCGCATCGCCGAAGCTTGTACCTTACTCACCGAAGACGTTTATAACCGTGCTGGCGAAGTGCGTGCAGTTTTAATTGTCCGCAAAAATCATACCAAAGGTAAACTCGCCACCCGCAACATCCCCGTGCTAGAAGACCTGCGAATTATCCTCAAAGCTTACCGACCGCAAGCAGGCAGAATTTACCTATTCCCCGGTCGCTATTGCGGCTATCTTAACCCCGACACCGCCGCCCGCTTTTTAAGAGAAGCCTGCGCCCGTATTGGCATTGAAGGTGTTTCCACCCATTCTTTTCGCCGCACCGCCCTGACGCAGATGAGCAACGCTGGAATTCCTTTAAGGATCATTCAAGAAATCTCCGGTCATCGTAACCTAGAACAATTGCAGAGGTATTTAGAAGTACATCCCAACCAAGTCACCGGAGCGATCGCGTCCTTGTCGATGCTATCCCCGATCGGTAAACGGCAATTTACCGATCCCCCTGACCAAAACCTCGATTTATCGTCCATCACTGACGAAATCCCCAAAAAAACCGTTCGCGATTATGACTTGTAGTATGGAAGGAAAGGGTAGGCTAGAAAATTCTTGCTCCTCACTGAAGGAGGAGAGTCAGCTATGTCTAGATTTTGTCTAGCACAACAAATTAAAGTTATAGCTGGTAAGTTAAAAAATTTACTGCGGGCTGGAAAAAGTGGGATTGAAAAAGGCGATTACTGATGCGATAAAAACCTTGGCAGATGCAGAAACCCACTTTCACTTCCGGCGCAAGAATACTTTTCATGGGTTGGTATGAAAGTTTGCTAGAGATTATAGATACGGAAAAAACCGAGCTAGATTTAATTAGACGGCGGTATATACACATCTAGCAGAAGTAATGCTAACCAACTTTTCGGTTGTGGGTGTTGTCACGAGAAACCTTTGTAGACTTGGGCTGTGAACTGGATGCAGTTGGAGCAAGTTCAAGAATAATCGGAGTTACCAGTTCTGGGGCTTGTTCCAAACGATTTTTGATTTGAATTCGCAGCCATTGGACGCTAGCATCAGAACCATTTACTTTCTGCTGAATACCAAGTGAAGGGTTGGCTTTTTTGATGGCACTGGCGATCGCTCGAGCTTGTCGAAGTGTAATCAATTGAGTATTGATAGTAACTGCTTCTGGCATCAATTGCTTGGATTCAACAATTAGTTGTTGTTGTTGAATTAATGGTGACGACGTTTCAATTGGAAGCGAAGAAAGGTATGCGATTTCAGCAGGATTATAGAGAAAGCAGCAAGCACTACTAAAGAAAACGATAAACAAAAATACGGGGAAAAATGTGTCGTTGATAGCTTCAATGCTCATTGTTTTAATCTCCTATTCGAGATATTCACCGAAATTTTTGTGGCGCATATCGGTGAATTGAATGGCAATTTTTTCTGGCTCCGCGACGGTAGGCGCGGAGTTTATTTGATGTTTCGTTTTTTTGAACAAAATAGTACTAGAAAAACTCTTAGATTTCTGTTAAAATTTGTAGAAATTCTTCTACAGAAGCTATAGTAACTGATGATACTAGTTGTTTAAAGATGATTCTAATTATTCGCGAACCTGCCACCTCAGAACAAATTGAGCAAATGGCAGAAACCTATTTTGGATTAAGAATTAAACTAGCAGTAGATATAGCGCGAGAAATTATTGCCGGAGGAGGAGAACTTCATGCTGATTGCGAACAGATTTTATTAGAGGATGGCAGTCAACAGCAAGATATTTGGGGTGCAGATTGGTTTACTCAAAACAAGTCAGTTGGGGAAAGAATCTTTAATTAATATCCGTCCCCGTCAGCAAAATCGGTCAATGGAAATCCAAAATCCGATACTGCGAGAGATAATAGAAAAAATTGTACGTCATTTATTAGAGGTCAGCTAATGGAACGCCAAAAATTATACGAACGGTTCACTACTTTAGATTGGCAACAACAGTTGGGTAATTTAGCCTCAACTCTTGCTACTATATCGCAGCAATCAATCAATCCCAAACAGGATTCATTAACCAATCATCTTTTACGAGAAGCTGCTTTAATGATTGAATGGTCTGCTAGCAATGTTCCCCAAGAATTTTTATTGGAATTAGCCGGAATGCAAAGAGAACTGTTAGCTTGGAGAAAAGATTTTCCGATTGAATCAGCCCGAAATATTTTATCGTTATATGCCCGCAATCGAGCGGATTGTTTATTACAAATGTCCGGTTGGTTAGAAGATGATGAAAAGGTTGAGCTAAATTCTGATTTAGCCTCTGTCTTTTCTTATTCTCCTTGAGTTTCTGTTAACATTTGTACGAAATCTTCTAATGAAAGTACAGTGATAGTTTGTTTATGCAGTTGTTTTAGGAGTGCTAGATCGTTGAGAGAATTTATCCTTTGGGACAAGGCATCTGGCACTACTGAAAACCGTGTTTCTAGAACTTCAATTACATTTTCACGAGCAATTTCTAATTTGGCATCTCGTTCAAAACTGGTGATGTATGGCATTTGTTTTTCCTCCTCTATTCGCCTGATTTGGAACTTAAACTCTTGTTGAATTGCATCCGGTAAAATCATCATCCATTCAATAAACCGGAACAACTCCAAAATCTGATTTTTAGTATAGCCACGCTCATATAGTCGTCGCACTAAACTTAATTTTGACTGAAAACGGCGCTGTAAATCATTGCGTGTTGCTTGGGTTTCTAAGTGAGCCGCGATAATAATGGCAAAAGGATTGGTGCTTTCTTCTAGTGTATCTATTCGATAGTCTAGTAGTTTTATTATTGGGAATTGCAAACTACTATGAAATCCCCATCGATGATAACTATAGCTTGTTGGCCGCCAATTGCTATTTTCGTCTCCTAATACGGCAAAACTAAATACTTTTTGTCGATAGCGGTCAAACAGTCGATGATTGTAGACATACATTCGCTCGGCAAAGTCTGTTTGCACTTGTCCTTGGATTTCGACATGAATTAAAACCAGAGCATCTTCGCCGGAGTTCAGCCATACTTTTACCAGTTTATCTGCTAAACGCCTTCCGATTTCGGCATCACGAATTACTTCTTGCAATTCCGTGTCTAAGGTTTCATAACCTCTTTCCCAATTAATGTCGGCGTGAGCATCTGCGAAGCAAAAGGCCATAAATGGCTCAAAATAAACGGTGAGTGCTTCTTTCCAAGCACTATCGTAATCCGATCTCAGGTCATTAACCATTCAGAAATCCCGACTAGGTTACTTTTGATTTTTCCAGTCAGTTCCGATGGAAAATTTTCCATCGGGCCATGTTGCTAAGACTAAACTCAGCAGTTTCGAGTGCGACTGATTTGAGCAGGACAGAGAATGCGCGAACCATCTTTATATCCGATAAACTTGACAAACACCAATTCTCCCTCAATTAGATCGTTCGTGTCTGGTTGATGCAGTTGCGGATTATAAGGCACTTGTTCCCAAACTTTTCCAATTGGTTCGATACCCCAGCTTCTGAGCAGATTATCTAACGGCGCAAACAAGGAAACGATACTCTCGGCAGGCATTTCTGGACTAGCTTCTGCAAGGGCTTTCGCACTCGAATAGCAAGCCAGCAGAGTTTGCAATTGCTCAAGAGTTAAATGACGTTCTTCTGCTTGATTTTGCGATCGCAAATTCACCTCCTCGGAATTTTCGCCGTCCCCCCGTGCTGGTGTTTCCGGTGTCGCAACGTTACTAGATGGAATGTTTTCGGAATATACGACATCGTTAGGACAATTTTCCGGCGCGGTAATTTCGTCGGGAATTGGCTCTGCCTCTACTTTTGAGGGTACAACATCGTCATAATTCCGATAATTCTGACCATTTGTAGAATTATTGGAATTGTCCTGTGAGTCGCCATTACTAGATGGAGTTGTCCAAGAATTGTCGGGAAAGTCGTAAATTCGGGTAACGGGAGGCTGAGTGCCTCTTGAAGTCTGCGTTCGGAAGTTTTGAGTTATATCGTAATAGGGTTCGGAACTTTTCGGATTTCCGATGCGAGCTTCGTTTACCGGAATTGCTCTAATCCGAAGGTCTTTTCCTTTGCCAGATAAAACAGCGTATCCATTTTCTGTGAGGATGGCGAAGTCCTGACGGATTTCTGCTAAGGTGGGCTTTGGTTTAGCCCGTTTGAAAACGCTATTTTGGACTTGGACTGCGGATACTTCTGTCCCTTTTCGCAGGGCGTAAGCGTGAATGAGGGAGAGGCGACCAGGCATTTCGTCAGTGGCGTGATTGTTAGTTTGGAGAATGCGGAACTGTCCGATGCTAAATTTAGCGGCGAGGATGGCTTTTTCTAGGGTATCAATACCGACTTGGAATGGGTCGTTTTTTTGTTCGTACTTCAACTCCATGCAGTGGAGCAATAGGGCTAATCTCAGGGTTTGACTGAGCATTTTGCCCAAATAAGCAAAAAACGCGGGATTTTCAAATTCTACAGTTTGTTGATTGCGTCTGACTTCTTCCCACCAGTGTTTCCAGCGAAGTTGTGCTTCTTTAGTAAAGGACAAGAAAAGCGGGGATAGTTCCTGTTCCTCGTCTTCTTGTGTTCCTGACAACCGTTTATGTAGTAAGCGCAGGTGGTCGTACAATTCTTGTAATTCTTGGTCGATAGAGACTTTTAAATCTGACCAAACGGCGAAGTTACTGGGTGTTGTTGGTAGTGCGACTAAAAATCGACTAATCAATCCATCTCCATCATCGGGGTCGCTAAATAACTGTTTGACTTTGGATAATTGAGTAGCTCCTGTTAAATTTAAACAGATATCTTTAAGATGAAAAGCGTTTTCTTCCTTAGAACGTTCAAACTCAATATCAGCCGGAGCATTCCAGGTTTGGAGTAAGATTTGTCGAGTATCGCCTCCTCTATCTTTATATTGATCTAATTTCAACAAGCGCAGCAATTCATCAAAAACCCAGGTACAACCAGTTCTGGGTGTTAGTTCGCTCATCCGACGTATGGCACCTTCAGGACTTCCAGCTTCAATGATTTTTTTGGGAGGAGGAGCAGGCATTGTGGCTTTGAATATCCGGGGATTTTCCG
The DNA here is from genome assembly GCF_041929345.1 of Floridaenema aerugineum BLCC-F46. Classification (NCBI taxonomy): domain Bacteria; kingdom Bacillati; phylum Cyanobacteriota; class Cyanophyceae; order Aerosakkonematales; family Aerosakkonemataceae; genus Floridanema; species Floridanema aerugineum. Next base: position 134,914 of record NZ_JBHFNQ010000206.1, on the reverse strand, counting down.
AGCTCTCTAGAAGTTTTTCCTTTTGTTGTTGAGACTTTTCTTCCCATTTTTCTTTTAAGTTTTCTAGTTGCTGTTGGACTTTTCGATATTCGGTTTTGGCTTGTTTATAGCGTTGTTTGATGGGGCTAAATACAGAGCGCATTGTCTGACTTTTACCCGCCGATGGTAAAGCAACAACCATTGTCCAAAAGATGGGATACTCTATCCAACTGTCTGCTAAGGTTGCACCTTCTTTACCAATAATGCCAATGTGTCCGCCCATTTCGCTTCCACAAGCTGCTAGGAGATATTGGTAAAGATAAACCGGGTCAATGGAGTCGGAATTGGCTTTACTTAAAAGTGCTGAGGCTAAGGGTGTAGGCAAAATTTGGCTCATATTTAGCTGTTCGCGTCGATAATTGAGAAGCTTCTTAAGTTCTAAGACATTTTCGGTTTTGCTGTCTGTTTGATTAATATAAGTTTCAATTTCAACTGCTAAATCTTTGACTCCTTTTAAGGAATAGCCATTGTCAGAGGATAATTCGACAATAGCTGCTGTCTGTTGAGGTGGGTTTAGGTCGCTAGTAACGATGGTTGTTACTTGGTTGTACAAGGAATGATGATTACCATTGCCATTTGAGTTACTGCTATCTGTTTGGTAATTTTTTCGGTTATTGATGACATTTTGGTTTTTGAATGGTGAAGTCCATCCGTCAAGTTTAGCCCAGTGTGCGAGGGTACCAATACCAACACCATTTTTATTAAAGGTTTTCCATTTTTTCTCGCATTCCCCTGGTTGGTATTTGGAGGATAGGCGACTCCATTTATCCCATTCATAAAGTAGAGAATCGTCAATGGATTTGAGACTCATCCCTACATTACACCATTGGTTATAGTCATCGGCTCGGCTGGGAGATAAGGCGGCGAGATAGGATAATGCCCAATCAATATCAGTCAATTTTGGTTCTTGGTAATGTGTATGAGGTGTGGAGTTTGTTACTTCATTTTCGATGAGCATGGCTTCGATGAGCCAGATGGGTGCGAGTGCTATGGGAATTTCATCGGGAGCACAACCGGGAACCCAAATGTATTCGCCAGTGGTAGGGTGAATGCTGGGAGGTAGGCAAGATTGTAGTCCAGTCCAGCGCAGTTCTAGTTGTTCGCTTTTTCCATCATCTCCAGTTACGTCGGTGAGGAATTTCTTGGTACGAAGCGATGGGGCGTATTGTTCTGGAATGAGGAATAGGTATTGACAGCGCCCTGGACGACGGGAGGTAAAGGCGACTGTTTTGGGCAGTTCTTCGCCACCTGAGAGTTGCAGAATTTTTTCTCTAGCAGAAGCTCCATCTTGGTCTAATGCCATCAGGTAAAAGGTTTCGCGGTTGATGGTGACTGGTGTGCCTGTAATCAGCCCGTAGCCTTTGGGGTAACAGCGGTATTGAGTGCCATCGGCTTTGTCCACTAGAAAGCCGTTGGTTACAGCTTCTTCCATTTGGGCGGGAGTTAGTGGCTTTTCTTGCCAGCCTAAGCCTTGTGGAACTTTTTTGTTATCCAGCAGGCAGAGTTGCCAGTCTGAAGGGATGCAGGATAAGCCTTGAACAAGACGGGTTTTCAGGTTGTTATGGGATGAAGAATTGTTGTGCATTTTGGCTCCATTTTGAAGGGTTTGTGGGAGCCGGAGTTAGAACACAAAAATGTCCGAGCGTGGAAGTACTACAACATACCTATTGATTCAGAGCTTCCAATGTTTTAATATGGAAGCACTGACAATAGCTTGTCTGGGCTCCTAGACTCCGGCTTTTAAACTCCGGCTACTAGACTCCGGCTATATGAAAGTAAGTTGGGCTCCAGCTATATGACAGTAAGTTAGCCTCCGGCTACATGAAACTACGTTGGCCTAGACTCCGGTAAGCTCCGGCAGACTATGGCTTTTGGAAGAAGCGATCTAGTTCAGGAAAGAAAAACTGACAGAATGGGCATTCTATATGGGTTTTTCTGACTAACTGTTCGCGTTGGTTTAAGTAATAGCCTCACTTGAGACTCGGCTAGAGTTAAGAGTGGGGCACTACTATCTTAGAGAGTATACTCTCAGAAAGGTCTTTATCAGTGAATTGTATCAGATTGATGTTCTTCATAAGATTGACCATACAATATAATATAATTGAGCATAAATTTGATCAAGTAAAGAATTGTAAAAGTCAGGATTAAGGCATCACTCGGGGTAATCGAACCAGGGATCTGCAACAGCAGTTAATTAGGTTATCCTGTTATGATGTAGGCCGCCCTACCACCCCTGCTGTTACTTCTTGGCTAGTTGGAAACTGGAATGTCAGCAAAAGTAGAAGAAAATGTCGTAGTAGATAGCCGAGTCCATCAACGCATTGGTCAGTTAATTAGGGCGTTGATGGAAGATGAGCGAATTGGTAGTTCTAGGGAGTTAGGAAGATTAACAGGAATTGCATTTAATACTCTGGCTAATTGGTGTGAAGGAAAAGCCGACCCCAGATTGCAAAAGTTAATGCAGTTTGCTTATGCGATAGGTTGGTCGCTGACAGAGTTGATGCAATATGCGGAAGGGGATGAAGATCCTTATGAAGCGATCGCTCGTAAAAAAAAAGCGCAGCAACAGAAGTATCGCAAAGCGTCGTAACAAGTGAAGAAGATCCATTAATTGATTATTTAAATACTACGTTAAGTCCCGAACAAATTCAGAAGCGGGATTTATTTTTACAACGGATTAAAGCTGATTTATTACCGGAGGTTTTATCCCGGAAGAGGCTTTATGTTTTGTTAATAGACAGTATGGCAATTAAGGGAATTTCGGAAATGGAAATTTGTGAGAAAATTTCTATTTCTGAGAAAGTGTTGTCGAAGATACGAAATATTGATATGGAATTTGAGTTTGGTCGTTCTTATTTAGAACAGTTAGCACCAAATCTTTTTCAAGTGAAAGATTGGGAAGAATTAAGACCTGTTTTTAAAGTACCCTATATTTCTTATGAGGGATGTGTTGATAGTTTGATTGAAGATTTACAATGAAATCAAGCCAAAAAAAGTAGATATTAGCTGCTGTTTCTCCTGCCTTTAGAGACTTCCCAAATGAAAGTTCAATCTGTTGAGCTAAAGTATTTCAAGAAATTTCGGAATCCTCCGGTATTTGATTTTACCGATCCAGAAACTGGATTAGCACGAGATCTAATTGTTCTAATTGGGATGAACGGATCTGGGAAAACGAGCCTTTTACAAGCGATCGCGGCAACATTAGGCACGGCTACGGGAAGGTTACAGAAATTATCTGATTTAGATTGGGCAGGATTTAACTATGAATTGCTAGGAAACAACTGGAAAAAATGCGAGCCGGAGGTCACTTTAGAGGTACAGTTTTCGTCACAAGAACTCAAAGCAGTTGAAGAGTTCTACCAACAACTACACCAGATGGGACGTGATTTAACAGTTCCTCCTGGACAAGAACATAGTGTGACACTTAAATGGCGCTTCCCAGATGAGCGTGTTCAAGCGAGTACTGCTGCTGAGTTATTTCAATTTAAAGGACGATTATACGCTAAACAATTGCTTCGTTCTGAAGGCTTTGGGGTGTTTGAGCGAGTAGGCACTGTTCTTTGGTACACAGAGCAAAGAACTGCTACCAGCTTAACGACTGAAGACCCGGAACGGCGACAAGAAATTACTGAGGATACTTTGCGCGATCGGCTTTCCAAATGGCGGCAGTTTCATCAAGATATTGAGAGAGGTAGAATTAGGCAACTCAGACCAGGACAAAAAGACTTATATGCCGAAATTGAACGAGCTTACAAAGCAGTTTTTCCCGAACGTAGCTTTGAAGGCCCTGTTTTGCGAGAGAATATAGATGATATTTTGAGTGAACCCTGGTTTTATCTTCACGACGGCAGAAATCAGTATGAAATTTCTGAGATGTCTGGAGGCGAACGTGCGGTCTTTCCAATGTTAATGGACTTTGCCAATTGGAATATTCATAATTCAGTCATCTTAATTGATGAGATTGAATTGCACCTCCACCCACCAATGCAACAAGCATTGCTGAGAGCTTTACCTAAGTTAGGCAATAATAATCAGTTTATTATTACGACTCACTCTGATTATGTGGAGCAATTGGTGCCTGAAGCACAGATTATCAGGCTAGAGGTGTAATTGTGAGCGTTGTTAGTAGCAGCAAAATTATTTTCTGTGAAGGAAAGCAGAGCAGTTTGGATATTCAACTGCTGGAGCGAGTTTTAGAAACCCTACCAACAGAGCGTCCTACAATTGTTTCCTCTGGTAGTAAATTTACCTTTTCTGTATTCGCACAGGGTTATTTTTTTCCTCAAGAGATTGGCAATCAAAGGTATCTTGTTTTCCGAGACCGCGACTTTGATGCCCAGCCAAGTGAAGAGGTACGATTGATTCAATTAGGCGGTCAACGAATTTGGTTAACTCATCGGGCTTGCATTGAGAACTATTTGCTAGAGCCTGACTTGATTGATGCTTATTGGCGAGAAAAATATATCGAGAAACTGGAAAATCCCAATTCAAAATGGGGTCATGGCGATTCTCCAGGTATTGACAGAATTACACAATGGATTGAAACTGCGGCAAGAAGTTTGCAAGAGTACCAATCTGTACGATGGGCTTTAGGTGAGCTATTGCTTTCAAGCGCAACGCGAGCGCAACTCAAGACAACTTGGACAGGGGGTAGCGGTCAACTTCCCTTGTCCCTGGCAGTGCAAGATTGTCGAACTGAAGCTATAACATTAATTAACCAATTTAGACAAGCTGTTGAAACAGTTACGCTAAATAATTTTGAAGCAAATCTAGCTACCTATCAGCAGCAATTTAATCAAGTAGAATTTTGGTCGCAGAAGCAGTATATGATCTGGTTTCACGGCAAAGATATTCAAAAAGAAATGCAAAGGCAAGAACCTCAATATATATCTCTAAAAACATTTTTTAATTGGGCTGTAGCTCGGATTGACATCGAGCGACATTCCGATTTAATCGAGTTAAGAACTAGAATTTCTCAGCTTTGAGGCTGAGATTGAAGAGTGTCAATCAGTCCTAACTTTGCTAGGGAAATAACAACAGAAATTGACAAGTTAGTTCTTTCAACCGCTTGAGCAACAGTTGTACCATTTCGCACTAAATCAAGAAACTCTCGAACTTTAAATACCACCGGGTCATTAACAGTAGTATAACCTCTTCTAATAGCAACTTCCAAACCACGTTCAACATCAGCAATTGATAAAGTTTGATTATTAGCTAAAAATACATTCTGTTCCCGATTAGGTGTAACTGAAGAAATAGCAATACCGTTATTGGTAGCTTTTCCCGAACAGTGAACAATATTAAATGTATAAAGACGTTCAACACCTTCAGAAGAACGAGTTTTCACAAATAAATTAGTAATAGGAGTTGTAATAGCGCCGGGAAATCGTAGTGTTTGAATCGATTGAACAAATATCATTCGAGCTTGGTTAGTTTTTAATTCAGCATCAGTATTCAACACAACTTTAGACGGGTCTGCTAAACGAATATAAGTAACAACTTCACCTGTTTGAGTAAAGTCAATAACGCTGGCTCGACCACGCCATACTTGGAGATTAGTAGTCGTATTTATGGCGGCATTTCTTTCAACTATTCTCAATGCCGATGTTTGAGCTTTTCCAACTTTTACAGCACCCAAAAAAGTGAAACTTACCAAAGCTGGAAGAACTAAAATTAAACAGATTTTTTTCATTTTATTTTAGCTTATCGACGGACAAAAACAAAGGAATTAACAAATACAGAAACTTCAGTTCCCTCTGGAACAATAGCCACATTACCTCGTTTTAAAAGTTCTTGCGTACTGCGGTCAGAACGCTCGCGCAAACGTTGTGCTGTAGGTGTAAAAAACCCCTCTAAAGCAGCTGCTAATATATTAGGTTGTGACCTGTTGCTAGTTTGTGTGGTAGTACTTCCAAAAACACCACTTTGCTGACTAAAAACTTCTTGAGTAGGTCGATTAACGATTTCTCCTACCCGTCCCAAACTACTGAGAACTCCAACTAAAACATCAGTCCTAGCAATTTCAGAACCTCTATCAAATAAACCTTGTGCAATCAGAGGTTGGTTATTTTCACCACGAATTACCAAGTGTCCAGCAGGTATCGGTACTTGATGGATGCGTCCGCTGGAGTCAGGATAGACAAGTGCTACCACACTTTGAGATACCAGCCGATTTGAGCGAGTTACATTATTTACTTCAGTAATCAGGATAGTACCAGATGGTAAAGCGATTCCTCCATTAGCAGCCTTCATATCCTCAGTTAATTGCACGGCGAATCTTCCACCTGTGGGACTTTGACCAGCTTCATCCCAAATCATCGGTACAATTACCTTTGCTTTAGCGGATGACCCGATGGCTATTTGGACATCGCTGTTTTGGTTAACTGGGGTACGGTTAAGAATTCCGATTTCCCCTGGACTCATGGTGCTCTTGTTGGTATCACCAATAGTGACGGTAGCTATCTGGGAATCAACTTTTGGCTGCGAGTTTACTTGTTTTTGTTGTTGGTTTTGCGTACTGGGGGGTATTTCAGTAGTAGGAACCTCAGCAACTTCTCCTCTGATTTGTCCTAAAGCAGCTAACTGCGTCCAACGTTCGTAGGGGTCTACTTTTTCAGCAGGAATTGATGGTTTGGAAGTCGAAGGTGGAGGCGATGTTATTAAACGCGGTGGTGGTTGTATCGGACGAGAGACTGGAGGAATAGTCTGTACAACTCTAGGTGATGGATTAAAGTTTTGCACTCGTCTAGGAGGTTCAGGAGTTCTAGCAACTGGTACGGTTTTTGATGTAGGTTTTGGTGTCAGTGTAGGTTGAGGAGTAGGAGTTACAGTTGAACGTTCTTTTGGTGTAAGTGGTTGAGCTTCTATTGTCCGTTGTTGGTCTTGAAAAGCCAACCGACTTTTGAGTTCTGCTGACTCATCATGAGAAGCAGATGAAGTAACTTCAGGAGTTGAAGTTTTTGCTGGTTGGCGAACGGGTTTAGGAGCAAAAAAGGTAAACCAAAGAAAGCCAAAAATGCCGAAAACTATACCAGTACCAACCAATACGGAAAACATTCGCACCGATGGTTTTTCGGAAACCGGAAGAGTTTCTGTTGGCTCATTTTCCTGTTTGATTCTATATTCAGATGCGAGTAATTCGTCTGCTTCTTCGTCGTATCCCGCAAATTCTAGTTCATCATTTCGACTGATTTCTGGCTCAAGTCGATGATTGTTATTACTAGAATAGGTTTCTTCAATCCCATCTGGTTCGTCATCAAATTCGTAGTTAGTTTGTGGTTTAGTTGAGTTCATATTTTTCCTTAACTTTAGTTTGGTTTAAATTCAGTGATGCGATTAATTTCTAATCCGGCGGAACGAAGTTCGTAGACTTTCTGTTCAAATGCAGAAGCTTGATTTCCTAAAGGAGAGGTTTGAATTTCTACCGCCTTTATCCTGAAAGTGCGATTGAAAGGAATCCTTTCATCTCTTCCCAATGTGCGGTCAACCAGCAGTCGGGTTGCTATCATGTCTATTTCCCATTCACCTGGACGAATTTCTCTAGGTTCTGAGATGAATGAGATAATGACTGTAGAGCGTAATTGACCGGAAAATACTGTACTGGGAACGAGTTCGGCTATTTGAGCTAGGGAGGCTTTGCCAAATTCTGGTTCCATTAATAAGGAAGCAAAATAGCTACTGGTTGTCACTCGTTTAGAATTAACTTTAATACCTGGGTCGGTTTCGTTACTACCGGGGATTTTGTTATCCCAGTTAAAGGTTAATTCTGTCCAATTTTTGACGAAGTTTTGAATAACGGATGAATACCGGAAAAGTCTATCGCGTTCCGAAACGTAGTAAGTTTGACCGTTGATTAATTGAACTTGGGTTGTTTTCATCGCAGCTACCGAGTTGATTCGGTAAGCTACGAATAAGTGTAAAATGAGGGTAATAATATTAACTCCCGTTAAAATTAGGAAGCACAAAGCGAGTAAATTCTTGGCTTCTGGCAACAATGCGGGTTGTTGAAATCGTTGAAGTTTCATGTTATCTAAATCCCTTGTGAATTGCCAGAGTTGTTGCGGCTCCGATGGCGTTACTAAACACATCAATTATTTGTTTGGCATTACCAGCGATACCGTTATATAAGGCGATTCCACCTCCACCAGCAATTAAAAGAGCTAGTCCAGGTGCGAATATACTGATGAAGAATAAAAAGGCGACATCGCTGGCTAATTCGGCTCCAGAGTTGACTAAAACAACGGCTGCGATTCCGACGATAATGTTGTAACCTAGTTGTGTTCCAAATAAACTTAAAAAACCTGTCGCCCAAGCCCAAATCGGTCTACCTTGTAAGGGAAGTAGGGATAAACCCATTGCAATGGGGGAAAATAATGCTGTTAGTAAAAGTGCGGCTTCTAGCATATTTACGAATGCCCATTGTAGGCTGTACAGAATAAATCGAATGATGGGGATGGCTTTTTCTCTAAATACTGAACCTGGGTCGTTTATTAAGGTAATGGCATCTTGAGCAGCACCGGGTAAACTATTATTCCAAAGCATTTCGGCGAAAATTCGTAAGGCTCTTAAAGGGGTGGAACCAGCAGCTTGTTTTTCAGCTTCATCAACAATTCTTTGTGCGGCTTCTCGTTTGGAGTTCCAGCAAGTTACTAGTTCTTCACCAACTTTATTACGACAATCGCTGTAGAGGTTTTCTAGTTGTTGTTTACCGATATTACTGATAGTAACGTTAGCGATTGCGTCTCTGAATGTGAGTTCTCCGAGTTGCGCTACGAGAACGCTTTGTACTTGTTTGTAGGCGAAGTTTCTGGTAAAAATAACGGTGTTGGCGAGCAATTTACCGTTAGCACCTAAGAATAGCATAATCACAATAGGCCAGATGAATAATGCAGCTAATTCTGACCAAGATTGTTTTTCAATAATGTCTTTTCCACTGGTTAAAGTTAGGAAGAGAATGCTAATGGCAGCTAAGATAATACCAAGGGATACTAGACCTACCCAAAGTCCAGAAGCAATGGGGTCGATGGTGCTAATCCAAACTTTATTCCAAGCTTCTGATGTGGCTTTAGCTAGGTTAATTGATTCGTTAACAATGTCTAAGGCTGACCCTTCACCACCTGTTGTGGGTGGCGTGATTTGTGCGAAAAGTTGCATGATTTTTTAATGGGAAATATTGAGGGGTAAAATCCTCTTTATAAATGAACCGCAGAGACGCAGAGGACGCAGAGGAAAGAGAGAGAAGATATCGGGGGTATAAGGAGGCGGTGGAGTTGATTCCACGCGCCGATTAAAGATTAATTATTGGTTGGTTGTCCTAAATAACCGCCGCCGGGGAGCATGAGCATTCCGGCTTGCAGGCTGGCTTGGTTTCCAGATGCTATGCTACTTCTGCGTTCGCTGGTGTTGAGAGCAGATATCTCCTTTGCTGCTTGGGAGAGCAGAACGTTGTTAATGGCTCGGTCTGTCCGACTTTGTTGAGCTTCAAGGAGAATCCGTTCGTTTACTTGAGCGTTAAGTGCGGTTTGTTGGGAAAGGTTTTGCAGGATTTGTTGGGTAACGTCGAGTGTTTGCGATTCTTCACCCAACTGAACGTTTTGCTGAGTGTTTTGTTTAGTTGCTTCTAGAATTTGGCGGCTATTTGTTTGAGCTTGTTGGCTAAGAGTAGAACCATTAGCTATACCAATAGCTGCATTTCTTTGCGCTTGTCCGTCAAGTTCGGACATGATAGTGTAGGAACCTTTACCATCTAATTTACTCGACTTGGTTTCGAGTAAATCTGATAATTGAGTTCCGGCGGTGCTAGATGTGGTTGCTTTGATGATTTGGCTGCTAACTTGATTCAAATCGGGAATTTTGATGGCTCCTAAAGAGGAGGAAAGTATCTGGTTTAAAGTACCAAATAGTTCGTTTTGAACGAAGCCACCGATGTCACCAATAAAGTCATTAACTTGTTTGACGACACTTTCGATAGGAGTGAAGAAACTACCAGAAGAAACGGGAGTGTTAACTCCTGTTGTTTGAGCAAGGCTTGGGTTAATTTGGGTAACTAATCCCAGTCCAAGTAATAGAGCAATTAGAGTTAATTTGGAATTCATTTGCTATTTGTTACTAGTGGTTAGGATGCTTTTTCAAGCATCTGGGAATTTCGACCAATATGGTCGAAGCCTTTTCCTTCTTTCACCGCTCTTATATATTCTTGGGTGAAATGTTTTAGCCCTTGAAGTTGTCCTTTGAGGGTTGAAGGGTATTGGGACATGATGCGCTCGCGGGCTGCTTTTTCATTTTGATTATTGGCAATTGATGCTAACATCATTTCTCCGGGATAGAACCTTGTCCGCCAAAATCTTCCGCCTTTTTCAATTAACCAGCAGGAGTAAAGGTCGGCAATTTTAGGAAAGAAGGCTTCGGTGGCATTTCGACTGATAATTTGGGGGTCGTAACCTAAATGTTTTTGTGCGGCTGCTACGCCAGAATTGGTGATTCTTCCGGTGATTTTGTAGGTCATGTTTTGCATGATTTGAGCACCAGCCGCACATTCACAAATGGCATCAAAGTCTTGGCTTAAAAGTAGGACGGCTATGCCATCTTTTCTGCCAGTTGCACAAAGTTCTCCAACAACTGATGCAAATCCATCTTTCTTTAAAAGGACGCTTAGTTCATCGCCAATAAATAGGCTTTTGGGGTGAGAAAGAGCGTTACGAATGCAAGCGGTATGGGCGTTAATTGCCATCAAATAAGCGTCTTGTTCGTTGGATAATCCTGATAAGGCGAAGAATTTAATTGCAGGTTCTGGTGAAAATGTGCTAGGTCTACCTATTGCTTTTCCAATACGTGAGGTGAGTAAGGCATTTCCTTGACTGAGGATTTGGTTAATTGCCAGTTTGTCTAATTCTTCAAAGGATTTGAGGTTTAATCTTTCTTTACTACAAAATCTCAATAAGTCTTGAAGAGTTGGCATTTGTTGCCATTCGGGGGATTGCCAACCTTTTTCAAATGCTCTATTATATCGAGCAATAATTTCTGGGTCTCTCAGGTAAATATCGAGCATTCTGAGGATAATGGAATCGACTCTTTGTGCTAGGTGAGGATGGTGGATTTTTCCCATTGCGATCGCTAAGAGTGCTTTTCGGATAAAATCTTTCCAAGATTCCATTCTGCGTTCTTTTTCTGCTTTATCGAATTGGCGTAAGTCTGGCGGTTCTAATAAGTTGCTGGAACCTTGGCTGATGTCGTAATATGCACCTTGGTTGCCTAAAAGTTCGATGGCTGTTTTGAAGGTGCTGTTACCCCCACTGCTAATATCCATTCCGACAACTGGGATGTTATTGGCTAAGGCTTCTACAGCAAAACGCCATCCTAAAACGCTTTTACCTGAACCTGATTCTCCGGTGATTAAAGCGCGGTTAATCTGTTCGTAAAATAAGTCGATGAAAATCGGTTTTCCACCCCGTTCTGTGATAAATTCGACTCCTTTTTTATCGATGTCGCGGGGAACGGTTAGTGGGAGAACTCCGGCGACAGTTTCTGTGTCTAAAGTGAGGCGACGTTCGCTAAAAAATGAGCCGCTATGTAGCAACCATTTCCAAGTAATGGGAAGACATTGCAACCAAATATCCCAGGCGATATTGCGTTCGCGAATGACTTTTGCAGTTCCGAAGCTATTAGATAAAATATTACAGGCTTGGTTGAGTTCTTCGGAGGTGTTTCGATAAACTAGAAAGGCAACTGCTGTATTTAAGGGTATGGCTCCTTTATAAAGTCTACGTTGTGCGTCAAAAGATTCTTCTTGTTTAATTTCTGCACCAATATCGCGTCCTTGTCCTTTAGTTATGGCTCTGGTAGAAGCAGTTTTTGCTCCTTTAGCTTGTCGTGCTAAGTTATCATTAATGAGAACTTTGTTTCCGGCGCTAATTTCTACCCAAGCTTCGGTATTGTGGACGTAGGTTGAGGACATGACTTCCCAAATCCATTTCAATTGTTGTCGGGTATTTGTCCAGCCTGTGGGTGCGTCGTACATGGTTAAAACGCCGCATTCTTTGCCTTTTCCTGCTAAGTAAACACGGTTGTTACTTTGGCGATGTTCGGGACAAGAAGATATACCATTTATTCCTGCAATTAAGACGGTACAAATGTGTTTGTCGGTGGTTTTTTTCTCGCTAAGTTTGTAGCCTGTGGATGTTTCTGTTAATTTGACAATTTGGGGTACTGCGGGAGGTGTACCATTGTTAAATCTTTGCCAAAGCCATTCCCAAAGTTGTGTGGTGTTCATGGGAGTGATTTCTAATCCCATTTTGGTGTTTAAAAGGATTTCCCAACGAATAAATCCTTGTTCAAAAGCGTTAAGCAGGAGTTTAGTGTAAAACTGTTCTTTATAGATGCGGGTGTTACCAGTAATTGTTCCCATAAGTGCATCCCACAAATTTTTTGCGCCATCAATAGTTTTGCCAATCAAATCTCTCGATGTTTGTTCGCCTTCAGCATCGGCTGTCCATGTACAAAAAGCGATTTGTTCCCAGTTCTGTCTGCTACCTTTATGGGTAAGTTGTTGAAGGCGGCGTTGTTCGTTTCTAATGAGTACGGAAATGGGCTTGAGGTTAGCAGTATTGGCTAAGTTTTCTAATTGTTTGCGTCTGGAAGTATCGTCGCTATAGCAACCAGTGCAGAAGGTGATTCTTTCACCGGGAATAATGTCTTTCATTCCTTCTTCTATGGAAGTAGCTAAACTGGATACTTCGTTTTTGAAGAGTAAGTTATGCAGTCCGTGAGTGCGAAATCCAAATATTAGTTGATAGCTAGAACCATTATTGAGGAGCATTCCCGATATTTGTCTACCGTCTTTATCAATTTCGACTAAACAACAAAGGTTAATTTCGTTTTGAAATGGCATAAATCGGTTATTTCCTCCAAATTGACTGGGGACGATTTTGGGTTTTAGTTTGATGCGGATTTGGGAATTGTTGGCTTTACTTTGAAGATGGGGAGGACGTAAGGAAGGGATGGGAGAAATGTAGAGATTGTCACCGTTGCACCATTCGTCACCTGGAGGTTTGCGGAATTTATCGGTGAATAAATGGGGTTGATTTCCTGTGAGCAGCCACCAGCTTGCGATTAACCAAAGTGAGACTGTAAAAAACCAGCCTAATCCCAAGTTGAAAAACCCCATTGTCAAGATGTATGAAATGATGGTTATTAAAAACCAAGGGGCGATTTGATTGGCAGGAATGAAGCCGATACTTGCTTGTTTTCCCAGGATTTTGTTGACTCTAATTAAGTCTTTTTCTGGGTCTTTAAAACTCATTGATGACTCCTTTTAGTAGGGTTTAGGAATTAGGGGTTATACCAAATCTGGGTTAGCTACCCCCGCTATCTTCTTAGGTTTCTTTCTTCTTCTTCCTTCGTGTTCTTCGTGTCTTTGTGGTTCAAAAAATTAATTAACTCGGATTTGATATTAGGGGTTAAAAGCCTACCCCATTCCCCAACACTTAACACCTAATTAAGAACCCTTTTATAATGAACCGCTCCAGACGCAGAGGACGCATAGGAAAGAGGGAGGAGATATAGGGGGTAAATAACCCTTGGTATAACCCCTAAACTAGACTGTAGTACCGTTACCAACGAATAAGAAGGTGATAACATCGATGGCGATAACGATGCCAAATGCTAGGGCAATTTGAGTTACAATTGGTCGCCAATCATTACCTTGTTGTGCTTGGTTATAGGCGAATAAAGCGGCGGCGGCTACTAATAGGAGAAATATGCCTCGGATGGCATTGAAAATTAGAGCAATTGTTGTCGCATCAATCGCTGTTCCACCTCCAGCAGCACCCGCTTGAGTTGCTAAGTTGGTCATAAATTGTTGCAGACCACTTAAGAAAAGTGCTTGGGCTGGAGTTTGAAAGTTATTGAGTAAAGCTGTGACTGTAATTATGGCGGTAGCTAAATGCCAATAGCGAATTTTACTACCTAATAGTTTTTCCAGAATGGGAACAGTTTGGCTAATCTGCCAAAGGGCAAAAAATAGTAGAGTAGCGCAGCCGAATACGCTGATAAATAAGGGTTGAACGAGGGTTAAGTAAATGGTTGCGATTAGGCAAATTGTGATGAAGATTAAGTCAGCACTATTTAGTTGAAATTTCCGCATTAATTGGTTGAATGGATGGCGGCGTTTGTGGGTGTTGTGCATTGGTTTTCTCCTCAATTAAGTTAAGCTTGTAGTTCGTTTTCGTCTTCTTTTGACCGTTCTGGTGAGTTATGTTTGTGGTGGTGTTTTTCTTTTTCTGGGGAACCGACTAGAGATTCCATTTCTGCGATAGAAATGTGGCATTCTCGAATGTCTGGTGGTTTTCCTTTGATTAGAATGGCATCGAAGACTTGGGCATCGTTTTGGCGGGGGTTGGTTCCAATTAGTTGTTGGGAACCATCGGGCAAATCTAAGATTTCAAATTCGTATTTGACTGCCCCAGGCGTACCGTCTTCCCGGCGCGGTTCTCGCCAGGGAAATACAGGGTCTTTTTCGCCACTGAAGCGTTTGGGAAAGGTGTTTTGAAATTTATCAACTAGTGCTTGAGCAGTTGCTAATGTGTCGTATTCTGGTTCGGATTGAGGTAATTTGAAGATGGCTTCTCGTTCTTCTGGTGTTAATTTATCTTGGGCGATTTTCCAGCGTTCGCCTTCTTTGGTTGCAGAGAAAATTTCGTTACCATCGCTAGCTTTTATAGCAACATTAACTTTGTTATTTTCGGCAGTTACATAGAGGATGCCGCCATCATCAAACATGATGCCTGATTGTGGGGATTGTCCGGTGGCGAAGGCATAGTTAACTAAGCAATCTGCAACTGCTTCTTGTTGTTGTTGAACTTTGGTTTGAGTCACGATTTTGGTCAGCAGGTCTTCTGGTTCTTCAGGTACGTTGATAGCGTTTTTTTGTTCTAGTTGGTCAACGATTGTTTCTAGGCGGTCTAGTCTTTTTGAGAGATTACCTAAATATTTTTGAATTTGGTCTAGCTGTTCGCTGATGTTGGCTTCTTTATCTATTTGTAAAGGTGGTGATTGTTTGTATTCTGGGTCAAGTTTGTGACCCAAGTTATCGATTTTTTCTCCTATTTGAACTGCGTTGGATTGGGTGTGAGTAATAATGTGGTGCGAACCGTTTCTTTTCGCTTGTTCTTCTATTTCAAGGTTTGTAGTTGGGGTTTCTAATATTTGTTTAGTGCGTTCGGCAAGTTTTTCGGTACGATTGTCTATTGCTTTGATGTCTGCAATAACATCGGCTTGTTGTACGCGAACAGAAACGTTATCGGTTCTTTGATTTAATGAGTCAATTTGTTCGAGAATTTCTTCTAGTTTTTGAGCTTGTTCTTTCTCTCTCGCTTGTTGGATATAATCGATTAAGTCACTAACAGTTTTCGCGCCAATTAGACCGATTAAAGTGGCGCTTTGAACGGTTAAACCAGTTACGGTGATGCCGTTGATTTCGCTGCCTCTAGTAGTGGCGATTTCTCCCTGATGTTCGGTTTCTTTGAGGAAGGTTTCTAGTGAGTCAAGTAGGGGATATTTGGGTTCGGTGTTGTTAATACTGCGGTTTTTAGCAATTTTACCCAATACTCCTGTTGTTATGGGAGTAGTTTCGTCATCGGATAGGAGTTGGTCAATATCATCTTCTTCCTGCTTTGGCGATTGTTTCGATTTAGATAGTTTGCTGGTTGGTTTATTTGGTTTTGGCAGTTCTTCATCTTCTTCTAAATCAGTTAAATCATCGTCAAAATCTTGGTCAATTTCGTTATTTTCTAACCCGATTAATTCTGTTACATGAGATGGAGTGTAGTAGTTGTTATTTTCTTTGGTTTCTACTCCTGCTTGTTTGAGATTTTTTACTAAGTAAACACCACTGGTTCTCAGGCTGGGGTCTTTAGTTAAGTAGAATACGAAGCCGGAAATTTCATCGCCTTTTCCTTCGGCAACTAAGTCTACGCTGATACTGGCTTTTTGATTTCCAGATTCGTTGATTCTATCAGGACGTTTGTTGAAGGATTCAACGAAGTTTTTGAAGTCTTCCCAGTCTTCTATACCGCCTTCTTCTTGGATTGATTCGATGGCAGCATCGAGTGTTTCTTGAATATGTTCTAGTCTTTTGACGTGCTTGGTTTCTGTGGCTGTTAGGACAGACCAATCGCGTTTTTGGGTGGAAAATTGTTTGGGTTTATTTGTGGATTTGGTAGGCATTGATTAGTTGATTACGAGTTGTTATGTAGTGCGATTGATTGCTTTTATTTTCGGTAATAGTGGTGGAAATAAGGCTGTTTCTTTCGGTTTATGTTTTGCTCGGTCAGAAGTTGGATAAGTTGTAGGCAGGCAGAATGGATATATCATCCACTTGGTCAATTTGACTTTTTTATTAATTTGTTATAAAATATCTGCCGTATTAAAAGTGAAAAATCTTTGTTTTACTAATAGCTTTTTGAAAAAATTGATCTGAAGCTATGAATTTATAAGAGTTCTACAAAAAATAAGCTTGGCATATTATCACAAATAAGAGAGAGCCGTTTTCAATACTGCTCGGTTAAGGGTAGGGGCGAAGCATTTGGGCGACAAAATATCACCTCAAACCCTAGATTTTCTGCCCAAATGCTTCGCCCCTCCATGCCAAAAAATGCTTAACCGAGCAGTATTGGAGCCGTTTTTTATTAGAGAAATCAGAAACCTTAAAAACAGGACAACAGATAAGTTTTGCTTATCTGTTGTCCCACTCCAAAGTTAGCGATTGCTAAAAAAGATTCTGTAAAAAGTTAGCTCTCTAAATCCTTACGGCATAGCAAATATAGTGTTTAATTTTTAGTTTTTGCCAATCCTCCCCTAAGTTTTCTAAGAGATTTATAAGCCACTTTTTACCAGGGATACCTACCACTTGTCGGGCAGTTGCAACTGCACTGGCAAAATGATTTGAATCAATCTAACCCACATTCCGCACCCTCAACTAGCACAACGGTTTTCACGTAATTTGGGACTAGTGACTGGTAACTTAAATTACTTAAAACACTTAAATTTATCTGACCAGCTACTAGTCCCAAATCGTCAATTGACCAAAATTCGTAGTGTGACACTTTAGGGTGCGGAATGTGGGATCTAAAGCTCGTCGTTGCCTTTTGCACCTTTGACAAGGTGCATAGTGTTCCACAGCCCTGTTGTCGCCCCGTGAAGTTGATCGCACACATACATCTATTCTTTGCCATCCACGATCTGGCGCAACTTCTCAGTGGCTTGTTCTTTTGTGATTTCCGTCCAATCATAAGGTATGTCAGGTTCTTGCGCACAATATTCTCGCGCAAGCTCAGTGCGATACTTGTACATAAACCACTTCCAGTAATCTTCGGCTTTTACTGAGAAATCGCCTTTTATATCCCAATTGGGATACACATCTCGATATTGCTTGTAGGGTTTCCTATTATAATTGGTATCGTTATTTTGGAATGTAGCCTCTCCCGCAACAAGTTCAGAACAGGTTTCGGTTACGAGTTTGCGTGTATCTATGAATCTAAATCCTTTTACCCCCTGTGGACGATGTATATGTTTCAAAGTAGTATGGGAAGTACTGTCGTGATTTTTGGCTGCGAGAGAACAAATTTCTCCACAGAATGGGCAGGCTTCAACACAACCTAAAATGTCATCAATAATTTTCTCAACTACTTGATTTCGTAATTTTTGGTATTGCTGAGTTTTCGCTTGTGAAAAATCATTCAACTCGGCTGTATTAAGTAGGTTTTGCTTCACTTTCTGCAATTCTTTGCTAATATCATCATCGGGGAAGGTGAAATCCTGATGCGGAAATTGACTGCACAGCCGTTCGACTTGCTGTAGGTTGTCAATAATTAAACTGTCTCCTTTTACCTGAAAAAATTTATTAGTCCAATCCAAAATAGAACGGGAATTTGCTGGGCTAGTTTGAATTGATATATTTGTATGTTTAATAACCTGTTCTGCTGTCTTAACTAAGGTGTTAATGCTGTCTTCGATTATCCCTCGAATACCTCCTACTTTACCCTTGTTATAGTCATCAATATTGCGCCCAATCCAATTTTCTAGAGCAGTTTTAGGATAGCGAATATATTCAATGTAATCGGGAAAATTTTCGCGCTCGGCTAAGTTAATCATTATGCTGGCGATGATTGATTGCTTGGAAATGAAAAATTTGCTGTATTGGGGTAAATGGCGTATATCAGCGACTTTATCTGGTAAGTCATTCTCTATTTTTTTGACAATTCCTTGTTGGATAATATTTAGTAGCGTTCCCACAACTGCATTTTTTAAGTTAGCACTATGGAACACGGTCAGAAAAAACTGCCAAAAGCTTTCTTGCTCCTTATTCATCGCGCTAATTGGATCTTGTGCTTCCCGCCACTGCCGATCTATTTGTTCAAGTCGGCGGATCGCCTCCCCACAAATAATCATAAATAGATCGGCTTTACACTGACGAGTCAGACTAAAACCCATTTGTTTGAACAAGCCCTTGTCACTTAAATCCTTAGATTTTTCCTCAAACTGTTTGTCAACTTGGGCGAGAAACTGGCTCAAATAATTTGGGTCATATGGAACTAATTGCTGCTGTCTGTGGTCAAGTTCTAGTTTTAAACAGTTCAAAAAATTAGTTTTTATATTTTCAATTACTCGCTTGATTTCCAAAATGTCATTTTCATTGAACTGATTTTTAACTTTTTGCAAGAACTGTGCATTATAATATTCCTCGGTAATTCGAAAATCTTTTTCTTGGAAGTTTCTGAGTGGTTTCTGGCTGTTAGGTTGGGTAATTGGATTGTAAATATCTCGATAGCTGGTTAAGAGAATATTTTCAGTATCTTTTAGTACTTGTGCTGGAATCAAATTGGTATGCGGGATTTCGTTGAGCAAATCTGCCCATAGTCTTTCAAACTCTTTGTGTAATTCCGGCTCTGGTATGGCAAGTAACTCTGCTTCACTTTTGCCCTGCTTCTTCTCTCTGACATAGTTAGTTATGCGTGTAGTAAACTTTTCTCCATAGCTACTAGAACTTTCTCTGCGTTTCAATTCAGCTAAACGACTATCTCGGTAATCTTGAATCCTTTGTTGGGCATTTATTTGGTGTTGCCGCTGCAAAATATCAAGTTCGTTAGCAGTGCTTTTTACCCATTTTTTCATAGCGTTTTCGTGCTGACCATCTGGCTCTGCAAAAAACTTATCAATCTTCTGTTGCTGAGCTTGCCAAGTTTGGTTAACTAAGAATGACAAATCATCTTCGTACCGTTTTACAACTGTCAATAAATTTTGTTCTGAAGCACAGCTACTAATTTCGGTATAAGCGCGACTAACCAAACCAGCAACTTGTTCGCCGAATTCTCGAACGATTTCACCCCAGAACGTGTTGAGTTTATTGCGGGCTTGAATCTCAATTGTATTCTTAAATTCGTAGACAAAATTCTCTCTCTTGACTGCATCCCATAAAGCCTCAAGATGCGCTACAAATTTATCTATCGATGATATATTATTGGGAGTGATTCTGTAGATAATTTCGCTAGTCAGTTCCTTGACACCCTTGCTATAATCGGGATCTACGGGATTGCGGGCAGCCGCTCCTCTGTATAATGTTCCCAAGTATTCCACATCTTTCTTTAGGTCAAATTCGATAATGTCACGAAAAGGCCGAACAGGTTGACGCTCTTCTTGACAAGCAAGTGCGGTATATTTATCGAGAGTATTATTGAGATTTACGTTTTGTTTGTCTAGTTTTTCTGGAGATGAAGTGTCAACATTGCGGTGAACAATTTTAGTTTTGGGCTTTAAGTTTACCTGATTCATCCTTAAAAATGCCTGCACAGATATGGGCAAAATATCTTTCAGATATTCGGAGTTTTCCCCAGATACTTTAATCAGCGATAAATCGCTTAAACCAATCACAAAAGTCGATAGTTCGTTATCATGTCCTGTTTCTGACTCTAAGGATTGCTCCGGTGATTTTATCCCTTCTGTATCGACCACAAAAATATAGTCAACCTGTAACTCTTCTCGCAGTTCCAGGGCTAGTTTCACTGGTTGCAAGTAAATTCCCTTTGTGCAACGCCCAGCACTGACAGCAAATTGTAGCCCAAACATTACATTCAGTAGGGTGGACTTCCCAGAACTCTGAATACCCATTGCTGATAAAGCAAAGATACGAGGGTTTGCTGTTCCCTGCTGCACCAGTAGGGTGAATTCTTTTAGGACTGCTTGCACCCACCCCAATGGAACGGAACTCACCTCCCCATCCATAATTTCTAATGGATAACCGCTCAAGAGTAAGTCCGCCGCAATCCGGGGCAGTTCTTGATATAGTTTTTCTTGTTTTTGGCTACGGGGTTCTATCCCCTTGACAGCTAAATACACCTGTCCGATTTCTCGTAGTAAATGCTCTAAACCAAAAGACTGGGCTGTAATTTGATCGTCAATTGCTTTCAGTTCCTCATTGATTTTATTTCTTGCTTGGAGTTCTTGCTTTCTTTGAGCATCAGTTTTAGTTGTTTCTGACTCTGATTTAGCTGATTCTGGTGAAGTTTGATATTGCCCTAGTTGTTTCATTTTTTCGCCATAGGCAGCATATAAATTGGGGAGTTCGGCTCGTGACAGCGCATCCAATCCCAGTTTTAACTGTCTGACAAAGTATTCACTTACCTGTGGCTGGTTCTGTTTATTCTGGAATAGTGCTTTGAGGAAGAGTTGTGTAACGCTTGGTAGCCGCCCCTGCTGAATCATCTCAATCTGCTGTCGTCGGCTATGGGCTTTGCGTTCATTTTGTTTCCTTGCGTATTCACTCGAAGAGGCTCCAGGATCTTTCTGCTTTTGCCGCACGGCTTCCTTATCTGCTTGTGCCCATTCTTTCCACCATTTGCTTTGTAGGGGGAGTAATTCAGCCTTCCGTGTTTCTTTCGGATGCTGACGCACGAGTTTTAAAATCTCTGCGGCTTGCTTAATGCCTTGCTGACATAAGCTTTCTTCTTCATCAACTTCCATTCCTTGTTGCTGCATGGCTTTTGCCAAGTCTGCTAGGCTGATTTTTGAGTTAGCAGTCGGTTTCAAGGTTCTTAACTTATTCCGCACTTCATCCCTAATTTCTGGCTGGGATTTATCAGCAATACTGATCAGGGTGATTTGGTTGCGCTCGTTCTGGAAATTCGCCATCAACTGACGAACTATTGCCCTATCTTTTTCTTGAATATTTTTATTGGTCAATAACAAAATGACTACTTTGCCAGCAGCTAATAATTCACGAACAACTTGGACGGCTGTGTCTTCTAGTTGCTTACAGGAAGTGAAAATGACGACGTGTGAGGAAATCTGCTTGATTAACTCTAATTGTCGGGGATACTTGCGTGCATCTCCTCGCAGATTGGCAAAAGCGGTAATATCGTCAAGCTCAAAATCGTTTTGGTTATTGCCATCATCTTGCGACGATGCGTCATTTTTATTTTTCTTAATTCCTTCAGGTAAATGCCATGCCAATTCTACCGTACCTTCAGCGAGTTGGCGATTTTGGTTAGAGCCTTCTGAGTCTTTGTGGAAGAAGATATCGTGCGGATTATTGCCAAAAATCACCGCATTAAGGAGGGCTGATTTGGATATTTCAGCACTATCAAAGCGAATAAAACTCATCGTCTCCATTGGATAATCGGCGATGGTACGCTCTTCTGAGCGAACTTGTGGCCCTTGTGTTTTCTTCCACCTCATCACTAGGGCACGCATTGCCCACAAAAAGAATTTCGGGGCATGGTTTTCACTTTCTTGAATCACTAAGGGAATAGCTAATTTACACTCCCATAGTTTCACCACCAAATCCTGGCGAATAATAGGGTGACAACAGAGGAATGTTGCTGCCATTACATCCAACGGATGAATATCTTTCTTGGTTAACTCATCACCATCGCTATTTCCAAGCCACCATTCTTCTTCATTCTCTGAAGATTTTGCCTCTTTGTTGTCAGTTTTCAGCCATCTTGCCTGGTGATTTAAAGCTAGTAAATTAGTCAGGAAATAGAGTGATAGTTCCTCCGGCTTGCGTGAAGGATTTTCAGCTAAAGAATACTTCGTAATTGTATAGACTTCTTCCTGTCTCAGCTTGTTGGGATAATACTGACTCAATCCCAAATCCTTGAGGAGGCTATCCAACATGGGGGCAGGGGATTCTAGTGCAGGTGGACTGCTTGTTTGCTCTCCCGGTGATGGAATCTCTTCCGGCTTATTAAAAATCTCTGAGAAATCATTGTTCAGATTTGAGGGAATTTCTTTAAGATTGATGATTGCTTCTATTTCTTCACGAGCATCCACACATTCATAGGAAATTCCGACATTGTATCTTGTAAGAATGCTTTGAAGAGATGGCGATTTTAATTTGGGCTGTAAGATTGTATTAATAAACTCTAGCGTCTTTTCTTTCTCAAAATTCAAAGCTATCGAATCTAGCACCTTTAGCAGTAGATAAGCTTCTCGTTTTTCTCGAAGCTCTTCTTGAGACATAATCCCCAAGCTCTGCCCTTTATATTCATTCAAAATATCATCTAATTTCTGATAGTCTTCGTACTTCAAATCTTTCTGGAAAATATTCCGACTGGGAATATAACCAAGCGATAGCAGCAAGACTAAGAAAGCAAGTTCGCTCAATTCATCTTGTTTTCTCAAATCAGAACGCAAACTTAAAATGGCTAACACCAAATATTTGTTAGACTTAGCCATCATTTCTTCAGAGACTTGAGTCAAATCTCTGTGTAACTTATCTTCTATCATCAATCTTTTAAGTCGCTTGATTAATTCAATCAGTGCGTCAACATCATGAATATCTGGAACGACGATTTTTTCGTTATTCTCTGATTTATTGAGCCAATCAAATACATCTTTATATTGTGTATAGTCATTCATGACAATCGCGTCATCCGATGTCAGCAATTGACGCATCAAATTCTTTGCTTCTTGATTAGACTCGTTGTTATGTCTTACACGGTTGAGATAATTGCAAACAACTACATTGGATAAAAACTCTTGTGCCCAATAAGTTTTATTATTGACCGTTACTTCTACTTCTTGCCGCAATTTAACTAGCTCTTTTAAATGTTCACTAGCGGATACTTCTTGAGCAGTCAACCATTGAGGTATTTGATTTTGTAACAGATTATTAATACGATTACGAACTTTCCCGATTTCATTCACAAAGTACCGAAAATCAGTCTTCAAACCACTAATTTGCATCCATTCTGCGTGGAGCAATTCCGCCAGTTTGTGCGAAGAATCAAATTCATGTGCATGGTGGCGACATATAATTTCCCATACCCCTAATAATCGCAGATCGTCTCTGCCAATTACTGCCCAGCTGTTGGCATTTTCAAGTAAACTGCGCTTCCAATCTTGCAGATTTTCAGCTTGTGGCGAACCCCCAAATCGAGTAGTTTCTAAGCGCACTTGCGATGCAATATTACTTTGTTGATTAGTTGTCTGTTCGTCAGTGCTAGAGGTTTGCTCCAGTGCTGCATTGCCCTTAGCAATAATAGATACAGCCAGTTTGAATTCAGTTGCGATCTTATCGTTCACAGCTTTTTTAGCTTCTGCTTTTTGAGACTCTGAAAAATCACTCAAAAAAGCAGACATTAAATAAATGCCACCAAATGTAACTTTTCCCAAGAGGGCATGGGAGCCATAAGTTCTTAAAAATCGCCGACAAGTATTGCTTACTTCTGATTCATAACCAATCTGATTTAACTGCATATCGATAATTTTTAAGTCCTCTAAAGCAGCGCCATCGATACGGATTTGGTTGTCAGTTAAAATGCAAGTTATTGTAGGCACAACCGCGTATTGAACTCGCGAGTAGTAAGAAGTTTCTTTACTATCTGTTACTTCCGCATTAGCATCTCTGCCCTCATTTTTGGTAAACTTGAAACCCCCACCTATTTGTAGGCAGTTGATTAAAGCATTTCCTTTAGCAGAAGCACTTATATTGGAGCCAAATTTTTCGGCAACCTTTTTAAAGCGACTTTCTTTTGTTTGCGATTTAAATTCCTCAGTACGATCAATACCTTGATGGGATGGATTGACAAACTGAGCATCACCTTCAATAGTGATGAGTTTCGCTCGTGGTTGCAATGTAATTTCTTCATTGATATCGATGAAAACCCCTTGCAATGCCAGTCCTGTTGAACCCCTTTCTATAAGCTGGTTATCCGCATATCGATAATAAGTAAGTGCATTGCTCTCATTGGTTTTTGCTACGCTAGAGTCAGTATTATCCGAAGTTGGTTGCGACATAGTTTGTCTTCTCTTGAGTGTCATGAATATCAGTGGATTTCAATCCAATCATGGTAGGATTGCACTATTTGAAAGCGCTCTACGACGAGAGTGATGAATTAGTGGTAACCATCTACCTGATGTAAAAGTTCTGGTTGCAGGCAAGCAAAAACTGATCCAAGGCTCTCAAGTGTCTCTTCAAACGACGTAATGCCATTGAACCTATAATTGTTCTAACTCAGGGCACCCTTAATCTCGAAAGGAAGTTGTTTAGCTATCTAGCTGCCAGCTAGAAAACCAAAATCTGCCGACCTCAACTAAATTTTCATAAGGCTTCTTTTTAAATCAGGAAGTTTTGAACACAAAATTTATTATTTTTTCTTATAAATATAACCTTCTGATTATATTTTTATATATATAAGAATTTTATGAGAAATAATGCTAATTGCCTCAAAAAAAGCATCGAGTTTGGGTTTTTAAGTTGATGGGGCAGAGGTAGCTGCCTTTAAAGCTGTTATCAGTCGCTTGCGTAGCAACAGATGAGTGACCAGCCCTAATGGAAAATTTTCCATTAAGGCTTGTGCGTCAATCGTTCTCAAATTTCCAACCCCTGTACTCGACTAAACCATTTCCAACTCCCTCGGTTTCGACTCAGGCGCAGGTGCGAGAGTAGTTCGGGACTGGGACAAAGCTTTCTCTCGTTCCACAATCATCTCTTGGAAACGAGCCGCTGCTTGCTCTGTCAGGGGAATTTGGACTTCCCCGGTGTGGACGTTGGCTTTAAACACAGTGCGCTTGGATTCGTTTCTGACAAAGCAATCCCCGTTCGGCTGCACGTAAGCCGTCCATTGATTATCGCCAAACTTGAAGTGCTGGGTGCTATGGGAAGGAAGCTGAGATCCACGTTTTTTGTAGGTTTCCGAAACGACACTAAAGAGTGTGTCTTGTAGAGAAAGCCGCCAGTTATCAGCTTTAGCGCTGGTGATGTCGCGTTTTTGGTTATTAACTGTTGTTTCTGAAAGTTGGGACGTGGTATCGCTTTGAGCAATAGCAGAAGGTGAATCAATTTGTGGCAATTGAGTTTCAGGCAATCGAATCGATTCGCGATCGCCCTTGGCGCTGCGCTCCGCGCGATCGATCTTCAGCATAACCGACCTACCGCCCTTATCAGAAGAAAGCGTCGCCTCAAAAGTAGTTCCAGGGGGCAATTTAGGACTGTCGGGGGAAAATGTACCCAAATTTTTTCCGTCAAGCTGGATAATGGGAGTGCCTTGAAATCGGTAATACTTCTCGTGAGTGGGAGGTAAATCGATCGTCCCCACTTGCAAAGTAACTTTTCGCTGCCATTTAGCGTTAGAGAAATCTTCTTCTGAGTAATCATTATCGGGATGTTTGACATTAACAACTTCTATTTGATTGACCCGATAATTTGACAAAGCATCGCAGATTTCATCCATGAATAATTTGTAGACAAGTGCGCCTCTACCTGCTTTATCTTGAGATTCAATCCAGCGACAATCGACGGGAGGAACGATGAGGAGTCGGGTTTCATTACCGGAGTAGTTGGTTACTTTCAAAGAGTCGGTATCGATATGGTCGTTGGAATTATCTCCGTATTTGGCATCGAGTTTCGCTATCATGCTTTGGGGTAAGTTTTTGAAGGCGAATTCAACAAGTGGTAATTCGGGATGAGCAGTAGCTTCGTAGGCAATTCCTTTGCTATCGAGTGCGTCTTTCCATTGGTTAGGCAGGTCAATGGTTCTACCGTCTTTGGTTTTCACTTTTTGGAAAGGAACTTGCAGAACATAGACATCTTGTGGCAAAGCTTCGTGCAGTAATTCGTAATCTTCTTGTAGTGAAAAGGTAATTTCTAATTCCTCTGCTACCTTCTGGCAAATTGTCCGATGTTTGCTTAAATTATCGGAAGTGTGGGTCGCTTGAAATAAGGCATGAGCAGCCCTAGTTTTTCGGTCTGGAGTATCCCAAATTTCGTCAATTTCGGCTCGATAACTGTCATAAAGTTTGCCCATTTCCTCTTTTCGGGCTTTGATATCGTTGCCAGTGCGCTCGTAGATAATACTTTTGTCCTCTTGAAAGCGTTGCACCAAGTCTTTCGCCCATTGTAATTCGTTTTCTGACCATAATATTTCAATTTCTTTGCTGTGGCGATACTCAATTTCTCTTTCTACTAAGGCATCTTTGTACTGA
Source organism: Floridaenema aerugineum BLCC-F46 (assembly GCF_041929345.1). Taxonomy (NCBI): domain Bacteria; kingdom Bacillati; phylum Cyanobacteriota; class Cyanophyceae; order Aerosakkonematales; family Aerosakkonemataceae; genus Floridanema; species Floridanema aerugineum. The sequence goes on along the minus strand of NZ_JBHFNQ010000206.1, from coordinate 108,397 downwards.
TAAGAAACGTGCAATTCCTTACCTTCTTTTTCGTATTCAATACCTGCTGCATCCAGTTGTTTGCGCTCGTCTTTCGACACGATGAGATAAGCGGGAATTGGGGGTAGAATATGCTGAAATTCATCTCGGTTGCGGTGAATTAGTCGCGTTTGTTCCCAATAGGGATTAACGGCTTCTTTGGCTAGTACGTAAATAGGATTGGGGAAGTCAGCAGGCATGGAAAATTGTTTGTAGAGTCGGTCGTCTCCTTTGTACTGGAAAAAGTAAGTGCAGCTTTCATGTTTCTCGCACCATTCATCTACTTTTTCTAGTAAAGTATCGGGATTTAAACCAGTTTTCTCTTTCACTTCTTTGGCATCTTTACCCCGCAGCGAGTTTTTCTGGTAGTCAACTTCGTACTGTTCCATAATGCTAAGAGCGGTGATAAATCGCTTCTGCTGCTTGAGAAATAGCTTTTGATCTTCGCGGGGGTTGGGAATAGCGGCGGCTACTTTACCGATGGCTAAAGCAACGATTCCGACTTCGTTTTGAGAACTGGCAACTCCGATTTGTTCTAGGGTGTTGAATTTGCGTTGACCTGCTTTAACTTTACCTTCTCTAACTTCGGGGTCGTCTTCTCGATACTTAGCTTTAGTATAGGGAATTTTCTCAGCTTGTGTTACTTCCCCGAACTCAAATAATCCGTTTTTTGCTGGTAAGATTTGTTGGGCAATATGAGGGATTTTTTGAGATTCAATGCCAAAGGGTTCGTCACCATCAAAATCACCTTGATGGAACTTTTCTAAGTCTTTGGGATGGAACCAAATTACACCTTTAATTTTGGTCATCACTGTGCGAATTTCTTGTGGAATATCCAGATTATTTGCGTGGATATTCTGGTATTTCCTCAGACCATCTTTGTTGAGAATGGGGAATCGACCTTGAACGCATTCTCCTGCTTTTAAATGGTGAGCGCAAACCGTTCCTCTGGGTAAATCTTCGCAGGGTAAAGCCATTGCTGAGGTCATTGATAAAGCACCCCTAGTTGCTAGATTTCGCCATTTGGATGCCAGCCATCCTTCTGCCATATTGGTGAATTCGGGACTGCCGATCATTAGTCCAAATTTATCGGCTTTTAGCATTTGAATGTCTTGTCTTTCCCGCTTTTTATCTTCGGTACTTTCTTCACTATCAATGTTGATTTCGTCGGCAATTGTAGTTGATAGTTTGTCCTGCTGTTCTTTGAGTTTTCTTTCGTTCAAACGGGCTAAATATGCTTCGCGTTTGTCGTAATCTTCAATCATGGCTTGACGCAATTTCATCGGGTCGCGTTGCAGTGCTGCTAATCTTTGAGCTTCGGCTTTAGCTGCTGGTACTAGGTCTTGTTTTTGGGCTTGTTCATCGAACCAAATTCCGGTGGATTGCCAGCTTGTTTGAGTGATGCCGATTTGACTATTTTTGCGATTGCCAAGGATGGCTTTGGGTAATTCGTAATCGCCGCAAGGAATGAGTTCTTTGAGTTGTTTTTTATTGATGCCTTTGATGCTGGAGCGGTCTAAAATTAGTTGCGGTTTGTTACCTTGGGAGTCGGTGTCGGAGTCGAGTAAATTGTCATCGGGACGCAGGGTTCCTTTAGCCAAAAAGCTGACTTGGGGTGTGGATTCTGTATTTTCTGAATTCCAACTGTGTAGCCAAGCGAAACGGAATTGGCTGGCTCTATTTTTCTCGCCGCCGATGCTTTTGAGTAATTCGGAACTGATGGCACCGTGACAGTCTCCGGTACGATATTTAGCATATTGCGGGTCGGTGAAATCAACAATTTTTACTCGCAGATGGTCGCATTCTGATACGCCGGACATACAAGTGCTGACGAGAAGGGAACCGTAGCGACAGGCGGTGTCTTTTTCGGTTACGAATAAGTCTCCTATCTTTTTGGCTAGGGTTTCGTCACCGAAGTAATAACTGTTGCCTGATTGAAAGATCATGCGTCGCTTAATTCCGTCTTCTGGGTCGTGGATGCTGGCGCGTAGTTGGCGAGAATCGGGATTGGATTTGTCAAGTTTGACTATCATTAACGATTGCAGTTCTTCTGGTTGAAACATTGCTTGCAGAATGGAGTGGCGCAGGATTTCTGGGTTGTTGAAGAACTTGCCTACATTGCGACCTTTGGCATCGGTGTAAGCAGCATCGAAAACGGGAATTTTGAGTCCTTCTTCGGTAGCAATTGTGGCGACCATGAGTTGATTTCTCCTATTATTTGAGTTGAAAAGGTATGGCGGGACTATCTAAGCGTTAGCAGGTTGAAACTCGGTCAAGTGTTGACCGTTGGAAGTGTTTTTGAGGTGGTTGAAATGGGACTAATGGTTGATGCGATCGTTAGTTCGGTTCTGTTTGAAGAGGAAGATACCGGGCTGGTGGAGTTGGCGATCGCTCAAAGCTAACACAGTATCGTTTACTTTTGTCCGACTACTTAGCGCTCTTTCATTACTATCATTAAATAAAAAAATGCTTAAGTCGTGAAAAGCTTCAGGTTGGGGTTTTTAGTTTGATGGGGCGGCGGTAGCTGCCCTTTATAGTTCATTAGGCTATTGGCAATCAAGCGGGACAATTTGGAGAGGGAAGGGAACAAGGAATAGATTTTTCTTTTCATTTGTCTCGGCGATAGTTAGTAGCCGTTTATTGGTTTAGGCATGATCTGCTTGGCTGTATTAAATGTAAAACTTCTACTTTTTTGTAAACTTATGTAAATTTTGGACTTATATGCAAGTTTTTTTGCTATGTTGGGTAGAAATTAAATCAGTTAACGAGCGAGTAGATCATTACTTAAGTTTTAGCTAATTACTCACAAGGGTAAAGATGTTTACGGGTGTTAATTTTACCGATAGAACTTAAGAGACTCGCAGATAATTTTTAGGGCAGATTCTACCAAGAAGTCAGGGAAGATTTTTACCACGCACTTGTAATAAGTGTTACTAACTGTTTTTGATATGAGGTGTTCATTCTTGCACCTTAGTGTCGGATGGAAATCTTTTTTAGTTAATTTGTGGGCGCTGTTTTGAGCGTTTTATAAGCAAACGATTCACTGTTTGTGCGGTTGGGATTATGTGTTTTGATTGTCCCTGAAAAATTAGCGCCAGGGAAATGTAGGTTTTGTCTGCATATCCCTTTAAGGATTGTAAAAATCTAAGTCAGCCGCGAAAATTTTGAATTTTGAACCGATATCTGAAATAGAAGCAAGAGGAAATAAGTTCTATGAAGACTTGACTTAGCGATCGCATCCCGTTGCTGAACGTTCTGGAACTGCTCGTGACAGATAAATTCTTGTGGCAATTGCACGATTCATTGAGGTAAGAGATGGTACATCTAGGTAAGCGATTGCCGGATTTTAGGATTCTTGTAGGAATTAGCAAAGAGGCTTATTGAGTTTAGGTATGAAACGGCTGGTGAAGTTTTTGCAACTTAGGTGGAGCGATCGCTTTCTTCTAGTCATAACTGCATTCCTACTTGGAATGATCAGATTAGCATTGTGGTTGTTGCCATTTCAGACTGTGCATCGTCTGCTGGCAAGAATCACACCGAGAACCACTGAGTTACAGCAAGTAGACCAAGATTACATAAATAAAGTTGTTTGGGCTGTTGTAATAGCAAGTCCGTACATACCTGGAGTCAAATGTCTCGCTCAAGCTTTGGCTACACAAGTAATGGTTGAATGGCGTGGTTATCCAACACAAGTCCGTATCGGTATTACCAGAAATAAGAAAGGGCAGTTATTAGCTCATGCCTGGGTGGAAAGTCAGGGAAAAGTTGTGATTGGTGGTGCTGGTAATATGGCTTGTTATATACCCGTTTCACTGCCAGAAGTAAAAAGTGATGAGAGTGATAGTTGGCATTTATTGACTTAATTAAACTCACGCTAGTAATACAAAAACAAGAAAATTTCAATAACTCTTGAGGCTGTAGCATGAATAATATAAACAAAACTACTAAAGCTATAACACCATTATTACCTTTATGGTCTTATCAACTCCAAATGGATTCAAAGCTAGCTATTAGAACCAGAAAAGATTTGGAAGTACATTTAATTACTCGTGCTTTAAAAGATGAGGCATTTAGGCATAAATTAGTGGCTAATCCTAAAGCTGTAATAGAAGAAGAGTTAGGTAAAAAATTGCCAGCAACTTTTGAGATTATAACTGTTGAAGAAACCGAAACTACTCTTTATATGGTGCTACCCTGTAATCCTTATGAAGGGGTTTCAGAGGAGGAACTCAAGAGTTTAGTAGGAATGGCTTATGAAGATATTGCACAGTGGGTATTGGAGCAACAAAGGAATACTTTGCTGGATGAAGTGAGCAGCGTACCAATGTTTATACGTGTTTGGAAAGATAAAGATTTCAAGCATAAACTACTTTATAGCCCCAAAATGGTGATTGAAGAAGAATGTGGGGTAGAAATTCCAGAAAATATTGAGATAAAGATTTTAGAAGAAACCGTTCACATCCTTTATATAGTTCTACCCAGACTTGATAATGAATTAGTACCCAAAATGATTGAATGGTTTGATGATATAAAGTCTGCTCGGAAGCCACAGCCTTTATTTGCCAAGATTCCAGTGGGATACTGTAGTAGTTTTCAGTATGGATCTAGTTGCTCGTCCTAGACAACTGAGTTAATAACCTCACATCTTGCACCAGGGCTAGAAACCGGGTTTCTTGCAAATAAATAAAGCTGAAAGTCTGATTTTCCGTTAAGAAACCCGGTTACTCAGGTCTTGTTGAGAATGGTGCAAGATGTGAGTAACCTTACTTGCCCCGCTATAAGCTAATGTGCATGGAGGTGTTCAGCACTTTCAATTGGGGTTAAAGGAGTAGAAGGCAGAACAGTAAAACTTTTCCTCTTCACCTTTGAGTTCCCAAAACTAATGAAAACCTTCTTGCAGCTTAGTATTATATATTCCGAAATATTTTCAATAAAACTTAAGTGTGTGTATTATGAATTTTTCAGAAAATGATTTAATTAAAATTGTAGAACTGGCAAGCACAATTACTGAACGTTTGAGTACTGAATTCATTTTAGATGAGTCTCAAGATAACGATTATATAATCATTTCTAGAATTCAGCAGTGGTGTGAGGTTGCGGCTCAAGGAAACTGGGAAAATTTTGAGGCACATCTTGCTTGTTATGGTCTTGATATAAAAACAGCCCACCGTGCCATTGGTGCTGTACGCATGACCAACGATAATGATCTCCCCAATTGGGTAAAAACATTAAATGAATATCTTAAAGCTATTGCTTTAGTTGATATAGATGCTGTAAAAACAGGAGATTTTAGGAATTATTGTTATTTAGATACCCAAGAACCAATTCCTTTTCAAGAAGTTTTAGTACCATTCATTTATATAGCTAAGCAAAAAGTGATTACTCAGGTTGGCAGTCACTATAATTTGCTGACAGGAAAAGCCCATGCCAGCTTAGAGCGAAATCTTTTAAAGCGCCTATCTAGTCTTTGCTTGCCGTCGATGCAACTGGAATTCTCAGTTTTTCGGGCTTGTAAGCAATCTCCGATTGATCGTCTGATTAAGCAATCTTTTGGAGAGTATTCTAGGAAGCAATACCAAGATTTTATTCAGGATTTACTCGAGAGTCAAGTATTATTTTTTATCCAAAAATATCCTGTATTAGCTCGATTGATGTCAACTGTAACAAATTTTTGGATCGATTCTACTGGGGAATTTATTACACGTTTAGCCTTGGACAGGTCTGAAATTCAGAGAGAGTTCAATTGCAAAATTGAACTGGGACAGGTTGTAGCTATAAAACCTGATTTATCTGACTACCATTACAATGGGCGTTCTGTCATGGCAGTAACGTTTGCATCGGGGCTAAAACTGATCTATAAGCCCAAGGAAATAAGCTTAGAACAAGCTTATTTTAAGCTATTATCATGGTTAAATGAGCAAGGATTTTTTTTACATTTCAAGCTAGTGAGAATATTAAATCGCTCTACTTATGGTTGGGTAGAGTTTATTGAAAATTTACCCTGTAGAGATAAAGAAGAAGGCAAACGTTACTATCAACGTTCTGGCGCATTGCTGTGTTTAGCACATCTTTTGAAAACGACAGATTTGCATAGAGAAAATATTATTGCCTGTGGCGAACACCCAGTGCTAATTGATTTAGAAACGCTGATGCATCCATGGCCACATAATTTTAAAAATTTAGAGTCTGTAAAAAATGCAGAATATATTGCTAAGTATAAACTAGGTCATTCAGTGATTCGTACTGGACTTTTACCAAGGTGGGAGTTAAGTTTAGAAAAACAAGAATATGACATAAGTGGATGGGGAGGATTTGGTCAACAAAAAACATTTTTTCCCATAGCGAAAGTACATAATATTAATACAGACGCGATGGTGGTTAAATATGAAAATGAAGAAATGTACAAAGGACACAACACTCCCTTCTTAGGTCAAATTTATTTAGAAATTAATGATTATATTGAATATATTATTGATGGCTTTAAAAAAATGTACTATTTTTTAATAGAAAAAAGGCAAGAAATTTTATGTACGCAAAGTCCATTAGAATGGTTAGATAATCATAAAATTCGGTATATTTTTCGTTCCACTAAAATTTATAAATTAATCTTACAGACGGTAATAGATCCAAAGTTTATGCAAGACGGTGTTCTGTGGAGCATTCAGATGGATATTATTAGTAGAGTAATGTTTTTACCAGGTAATTCACCTAGATTAGCCCCTCTCGTTCAAGAGGAAAAAAAAGGATTGGAAAAAATGGATATTCCTTTATTCTTTACAGCTTCAAATAGTACGAGCTTGATGCTTTCAAATGATCGAAAACTTGATTATTTCACTGAAGATGGTAAAAGTTTAGTTATTTCTTATTTAAAAAATCTAAATTGCGAAGATTTAGGACAACAACTTGATTTCATTAAAGGTTCACTTTATTCCCGAATTACTAATGATGTTCATAACTCATTGCAAATTTATAATAGTCAGTCTAACATAGATACGATTAACGCTATAACTCAGCAAGAATTAGTACAGGAAGCTACTATGCTTGCAGCAGATATTCATAAGCGAGCTATTCATTCAAATAACGGCAGTATTACTTGGATTGCACCCCAATATAGTCTTGATATCCAACGCTTTCAACTTGCTCCTTTGAGTTATGGACTATACGATGGACTTGGTGGGGTAGCGTTATTTTTAACAGCCATAGAAAGAATTACTGAAAAATCTGGCTTTTGTACTCTTGCGCCAGCAGCTTTCCACTATTTACGCGAAAATTTTAAAGTCGCTATAGCTACCCAAATAGCCGAAGGAATTGGTATTGGTGGTAGTTTTGGATGTGGATCAATTATCTATGTACTGGTTCGTATTAGCCAATTTATAGATTTACCATCACTCTTAGAAGATGCTCAAAAAATAGCTTCCTTAATTACATTTGAGTTAATTGTAAAGGAGGATAAAAAAAATATTTTTTCAGGTTATGCAAGTACGATTTTAGGATTATTAGCCTTATATAGTAAATCTGTCCAACAAGAATTTATAGAATTAGCCATTGGTTGTGGAAATCATTTATTAAGTAATCGTGTAACAAGTAAATCCGGTTACAGAACTTGGGCAACATCAGATGGAAAATTACTAACTGGGTTTTCTCACGGTGCTGCTGGAATCGCCTACGCTTTGTTGCGTTTATATCAAACGACAGGTGAAACTGAATTTTTAGAGGCTGCTGAAGAAGCAATCACATACGAACGCAGTGTTTTTATCCCTGAAGTGAGCAATTGGCCAGATTTCAGACAATCATCCACCAAAGACAGTCCTACTTGTATGTGTTCTTGGTGTCATGGCGCTCCAGGAATTGGTCTAGCGAGGGTTGCTGGGCTAGATATCTTGGATACGCCAGAGATTCGGCAAGATATTGAGGCAGCTATAAACACTACAAAACAGCATGGACTCTCAAATATAGACCACCTTTGCTGCGGTAATCTAGGTCGAATCGAATTTCTATTTACCGCAGGTCGCAAACTTAACCGACCAGAATTAATAGAAACGGCAAAGCAACAAGCAGCACAGGTTGTGGCTCGTGCCAAACAAAGGGGTCATTTCGGTTATGGTTCTTGTCTAACTTTCCATCCAGGTTTCTTTCAAGGAGCATCTGGCATTGGCTACGAACTGTTGAGATTGGCTTATCCAGACATCCTGCCATCGGTGCTGCTATGGGAGTAAAGTTTGAGAGTTTCTGGCGATCGCTCAAACACAAAATCCACCATACCTTACGCCTGGAGAGTGCATTGTGCCTCGTTTGGCAAAGTAGGCTGGGTTGGACGAATCGCTAGTTTAACGTTGCTCATTATGCAGGGACTACTGTTTGACACCCAAGCCTAATCATAACGATGATACCACCATAACTACCTGGTATTCGGGTGGAGGAATAATATGCTTACACCATCTACAACTACAAAAGCCTTAAAAATCGGCACTCGCCCGGAAGTTGAACTGCTTCTACGCTCTATCCGAACCCATATCAATGCAGAAGATGCCCAGCTGCTCAAAATCCTGCTCCAAGAAAACCTCGACTGGATATACCTACTCCAAACAGCTGCTAGTCACGGGGTAATGCCGCTGCTGTACTGGAATCTGAGCGCTACCTGTCCAGAAGCTTTTCCCAAGGCTATCCTCAATCAATTGCGGGATTATTTCCATGCTAACGCCTTACGCAATGTTTACCTAACCCAGGAACTACCCAAAATCTTGAGTTTGCTTAAAGCCAACGAAATTCTTGCTATTCCATTCAAAGGCCCCGTCTTAGCTGCTTTGGCTTACAACAACCTAGCACTCCGTCAGTTTAGTGACTTAGATATTTTAGTTCACAAGCGAGATTTTTTGAAAGCAAAGGAACTGCTCATTGGTCAGGGATACCAACATATATGTAGTTTTCAGAGCATATATTCCACGGAACAAGAAGTAGCCCATTTCCAACCCTGCCACCTTTCAGGCGAAGGTGGCAGGGTTGGTGTGGATCTGCACTACGAAATCACATCAAAGGACTTCTTTTTGTTACTTGATGTGGAAATGATGTGGGAACGCCTTAAAACAGTATCTCTTTTTGGTATAACGGTACTTACGTTCTCGCCAGAAGATTTGCTTTTGATCCTCTGCTTGAACGGCACTAAAGAATATTGGCGATCTCTCGAGCGGATCTGCGACATTGCTGCACTGATCCACGCTCACCAAGAATTAGATTGGGAATACCTCATGGAACAAGCTAGCAGACAGAGCAATGAGGTAACTCTCTTTACTGGCCTTTTTTTAGCAAATACTCTCTTAGGAACAGCCCTGCCGGATTCAGTCTGGCAAACGATACAGGCCACTCCAGGTTTTTCCTCACCCGTGTGGCAAGTGCGTGAGTGGTTGTTCAATGAAATTCATCGTCCAAGAGAAGTAATAAATTTCTACTTATTTAATATGCAGTTAATCAAGCGTCTACAAGATAAAATGCGATATTTTCTTTACCTTATATCCCCCAATCTATCAGATATTTTAATGTTGCCACTACCTCCCCTATTACGGTTTTTTTATTACCCAATTAGATTACTACGAATAACTGGCAAGTATTTAATAAACCCAGCCTATACAAATTTATTGCAGTTCTTTAAAATGCTTAAAAAGCAGGTACTCATTAATTAATAAAATTTTCAAGCTCAAAGCTTCAACAAGCTCAATAATCTTTTGATTAATTGTAAGCGTAGAAATTATACATTTTTTTCAGGTTATGATTGCTAAATCATCTCAATTTAATCTAAGCATAGCGTTAGTAACGCAAAATCGCCCAGAGAGTTTAAAACGCTGTTTAAAAAGCTGGCGCTCACAAACTATATCCCCTTTTGAAATTGTAGTTTCAGATGATTCGGATGAAGCTTATACAGCACAAATCCAAGCAATAGCCAAGCAGTTTTACTGTTTTTATACGCGAGGGCCTCGTCGAGGGTTATACGCCAATCGTAATCATGCAAGCTTGACTTGTCGCGGTACCCATATTCTCTCAGGAGATGACGATCACACTCATCCTCAAGATTATGTGGAAAAGATTTTAGAAGTTATCGTAACTGACCCCCAACGAGTATGGATTTTCCCCGAACGCAAACCCGGTCAGTCGATTGACACTCCGCTTCTTTGTCCACCTGAACTACACCGCAGTGGCTGTGGTTGTTTGCCTAAAGATCCATCAGATTGTGCCGCGATTGCAGATGGTTCTTCAGTTTATCCACGACAGATTTTTGACCAAGGTTTACGATATGACGAAACTTACCCGTTTGGCCCAATGTGGTATCTTTGGGGGAAAGTCCTCCGCAAGTACGGGTGGCGAATATCCTTCTCGGATGCTACTTTTATTTGGCATCATAGACAATTTGAACAGAGATACCTCGATACCAAACATCTTGAGAGTTTCTGGGAATGTACTACCTATGTTCAGTTTGCTCGTGCTTGGTGGGTTGAACCTTCCCTACAGAACATGATATGGTCAATTCTTTATTTGTTGCGACGAATAATTTTTACATCTACTATGTTGGGATACACCGTCAAAACTCGCATTAAATTAGCCAATGCCATAAATTTGCTTAAATTTGCTTGGAGATCTAAAGAAAAATATGTATTAAAGGAAGTTTCGCCACCGGGACAATGCTGTAAGGAGAAAAATCCTTACCCTTTCTGATTTTTGCCTAGCTCAAATGAAAAATATTGATGTCCGGCTACTTAGCATAAACTACAAGAACATTCTAAAACCGCACAAATTACCCAAACTTTTTATAATTACCTAGTTTTATCCCCTTGACTACGCAGCATCGGGTCAGTTAATTGAAAAACTCGCAACTCAATTTGCACATCTTGGCCATGTCAGTGCAAATTTTTACCACTAAGCCATAGAGAATTTCAACTTGAGTGATGGTTGTAGTAAAAAGATTCGTTATGGGTTGTGCTGCTACCCATTGGCGAACCACTAACGAGCCTCTGGGGTGCATTAATTCAGATACTACATTGGTATCAAGTACAATCATTATAAATCTTCAAAATTAGGTGGTTCGCGTAAAGGTTCTCTAGGGATAGTCGGAAGTTCAAAATCACCAAAATGAGCAAAACGTCTCTCGATAGCTAAGGCTAAGTTTGAGGGTTCGATAATGTTTTCTGTCAAAACAGCGCGGAGGATTTCTTTGGCTTCTTCTTCGAGAGAACGCCCGTAATATTCTGCTCGCTTTTGCAGGCGATTTTTCAGGTTATCATCAAAGTTTTTAAGCGTGATATTGTTCATACTAGATTTAATTGCTAAAGCTACATTTTTTTGAAGCTTAATATCAGATTAACATGGTGTTACTATTGTAGTTGCGATAGATTTCAACACCGCGCACGCCGACTACTGAGTAATGTGGAGCGCTCGCGCTAGAATATCCCGAAAGCCTAATCTACCATAATTCCTACTATACTTAATGCCACTGTCACCGACACCGGAAAAATTACCTTTCATTAGGAGAAACTCCAATGGCAACCAACACCTCTTTAGAAGAGCGAATAGCAGCAGTAGAAGCAGCAATTACCGAATTGCAGAAACAAGTGGCAAATACTCAACCGACAAATTGGCTACAACAAATTACAGGGTCTTTCAAAGATGAACCAGCTTTTGAGGAAGTACTAGCATTAGGACGAGCAATTCGCCAAGGAGATGAGTCTGTACTAGAAGCGCAAGATGAGCTATGAAATATTTATTGGACACAGACCATCTGAGTATTCTTCAACGTCAAACTGGGAAGGATTATAGCAACCTTTCGACACGCATGGCTCAATACCCACTATCAGATTTTGCGGTGTCAATTGTCACCTTTCACGAACAAATGCTTGGCTGTCACGCCTATATTAATCGCGAGCGTACCCTAAATGATGTAGTGAAAGGATATGAGATGATGGCGCGGCTGGTTAATGACTTTAAAGTGTTACCCATCCTACCATTTGATGCGGGTGCTGCTACAACATTTGAGCAATTAAAAACTCAGCGGATTCAACTGGCAAAGATGGATGCAAGAATTGCGGCAATTGCGCTATCTCGTGGATTGATTCTGTTAACTCGCAATCATCGAGATTTCGGGAAAGTGGCAGGGTTGGCAATCGAAGATTGGACAATTTGAGGCATCAAAAATATCTTTTGGAGTAAGGTTAGCATGGTGTTATTGCTTCAGTTACGATCGCTTTTACTGCCGCGCACACTGACTGCTGAGTAATGTAGATCGATCGCGCCGTCCCACTCTCCAGGTCAAAATAAGTAGCAAACCGTTTGAGATTCCCCGATGTCATCCGGTACAGGTAATCCACCGCCTCAGCCGCCACCCGGACATTCACGCTCTCGCTCTGCAAGTTCAGCACCGCCATCTCAGCACAAGATAGGTTATTTGTCAACTCTTCTGGCTTCGGCTTCAAAAGGTCGGGAGCTTGCAACATTGGAGATGGCAACCTCGCACATCCCAACCCCCCAAAATTATAGAACTCCGGGTCAGTTTCCAAAGAACTACCGAGCAAAATTTGTCCGGCTGCGGCATGATTTCCGCAATCCAAATACCAGATGCGGGGGATTTCGGAACGGCTGTAGTATTGGTTGAACTCTAGAGCCTGGTTAATAGCCGCTCTCCCGGCTGCCGTATCCACGCACCCCACCAGGATAGTCAGCTTGTCGTAGGCGTAGCGAATCAACTTGGGGTCAAATTCCTGCACGAAAGCCGTCGCGTCCACTCCCCAAGCGATAGAGTATCGCAATGCTAGAGCCTGCGCCTTGGGTAGTCCGATTTCCTTGTCGCAGAAAGCCTGCCTGCTGATGTTGGCTTCTTCAACTATATCGGGATCTGCGATCGCCAATTGCACCTTCTTACCCAACTTACCCAAACTCCGTGCCAGCCGTGCAATATGGTACGATAGCCAAGAACCAGTTCCTCCCGCCCCAACTAGCCAAAAGTCGATCGAATCGGCTTGTTTGATAATTAAAGACGAAGCTTGTAAATAATCATAATTGAACATCAGGTAAATCTCCAATAGGGTCATCAAACAAACATGGCGCAACAGAACTGGAATAGAATTTAGAAACCAAATTGTCTTTTGTCACATCTACAATGAAACTCGGCAATTCAAAAATCCAGTCTGCCGGAACGTGCCAAAACTGCCGATAAACTCCCACTCGACAAATAATTTGGGCGCTCGATTCAGTTACTTTTCCTAAAATTGCAAAAACGCGAAAACCCCCTTCATCCGCATCATCAGCACCAGAAAAGAATGCACCCATTCGATTGTGGGAATGTACTTCTACAGTGGCATTAATGTAAGAGGAATCTAAACCATATTCAATCGCTCTACATTTACCAGAACTTTGCATCTGCTCTGGAATTATTAACTGCCATTGTTCTAGAAAGTGACGAACGTGGAAAACAATTTCTAACGGTGGTTCTGCTAGCGCCGCAATGCAACTTTCCTTCCACATTTGGATAAGTATTTGTTGAGGAATTCGTCCGGGAGTTAATCGCACAAAAGGTTCAATCCGTTCTAATCCTCTAATTGAAGCAGTAAAAAGTTGCACCGGAATTATTACCTCTAATCCCGGTCTAACTGCTCTCACAAAGATGCCATTACTGCCAATCAAATACTCGAACATACTGCTAGAGTGAAACGGCAGATTTTCTCCGGCTTTGACGAACTTATAATCGACCAATTCTTGGTGGTAAATCATCACTTATGACTGCAACTAATTTAGCAATTGTTTGGTTGGTACTAATTAAATCTTTAACTGGGTAAGATGAATGTTTAACCACTTTTTTTATCTGCCTCCGCACATCATTCGGTTGCGTCTTAGATTTGCTATCACTCAAATGTCCGTTAAAGGGACTAGAAATGAACAATTCCCAAGCAGTTGTAATCGTATTGGGCGAAGCAACAGGCGGTTTATTGTCTCCCCAACAAATACGTCCACAAGATGGATAAGAATGCAAATAAACATTAGGCAAAGGAACGTGAAAAGCTTCGGCTTCTGGGTCAAATTTCGTACCTTTAATTGCCCAAATCCAGTAATCAGATTTCAGTCCCAAAAACACCATTCCTGGTAAAGGAATTAAGTGCTTAGATTCCAACAAATTTATTTCGTGTTTTTGAGGCGGTATGAATTTAATTGTCCATTCCCCGACACTACCAGTTCCCCAACGTACTATTCCCGATTCAGGGTTTATCCAACCCGAATCAATCGGTGTATTTGCAAAAGCTGCTCTAAGAGTAGTTGGAGACAAACATTTGTACTTGGAACTATCCCCAGATTGATAATGAAAAATGTAAGTACCGCCTTCAATAAAGAGAAGTTCAGCTTGAATAACCGACAATTTTCGAGGGGCAATTTCCAGTAACTCCCGAATTATTTCAGCTGCAATGTCAGATTCCATAATGCTAAGATGTGCGAAAAATTGGTGTGCGGGTCAGATTCAAGCCAATCAATTAATTCGTCAGCTTTATCTAGTAATTGAGTAGCTTTTTTCCAATCAGTTGTTAGAGAATTAATTGCTTCAATCGTCCAAGGTCTTGACTCAAAATTACGACTCCAGTAACTTTCGTAATAAACAACTTGGTCTAACCAAATATTACCTGTTTCTAAGTCAAGAATTGCTAAAGCTATAGGTAAAGCGTTGATGGGAGATGCAGCACGAACAGCTAATCTTTTGAGAAGTTTGAAATCAGCTTGTTCGGGAGGTGCAATATCTTTAAAACTATATCCAAAAGTACCTTCATACCAAGATTCTCCATCATCACCTGCTACCGATTCCAACCACCATCGACCGGAGTGAGAAAGTGGAAGTAATATCTGCCATCCACTACGCAATGAATCAATTCCTTCTTCATGGTCTTGCCAATCTACACCTTGGGGGGAGACAGGAATTTGATATAGGCGTTCCTCATAAGCACCCTCTACAATCATGTCATCAATGGGAAATAAATGTTCGCTAACTAGCGAAATAAACTCCAACTCTTTTGGACTGTGATTTCCATCTTCCGAGTAGAGTTCAGATTGGCTTTTTTCCCATTCCAAAGGAAACAATTCTTGGTAAAGACTGAGTAACTGATAGGTGTTGAGATGCGCTAACAAATAATCGGTTGCTGATTTAAAATCAGTGATTGGTTGACATTGTTGTAAGATTTTCAGAGCCGATTTAGCATTCCAAATTGCAGCCATATCAAAACCCCATTGGAACTGCAATAGCTACAGAACGACTATTAAATAATCGTTCCTTAGTTTGCTCAACTGCTTTTACATCATCTGTTCCTTGTGCAATAGCTAATTCAATAACTTTTATCATTTTTTTCATAGTCGCACTATCGAGTTCTCCCGCAACTTCTAGACGTTGCAGTTTGCGACACATAGATAGTGCTGGATTAACTTCTTCTGGCGCATTGATGAGGAATTCTAAAGGAGTAATTGTCATAATTTTATCGCTCCTTTAGAACCGTTACGTTTGGCTATTGTAATCAATTCTCCTGGTTTTCTAATGATGTCGGCGTTAGCACAATCTGGGTAATAAGTTGTTAACAGTTTACGTAGTTCGTTATCGTTATTTGCGATGTCCTCATCCACAGAATGTTGTTGTCCTTCAAAGGAAATTAGCACTTTCTTTTTTCCAGTCATTCTCTATCTCCCAAAGTGTGATTATTCAAATTCCAAATAATGTTAGTTGCGTTCCAGTAGATTTTGACTCAGTAGAAGTTGTAGCAGTAGTGGTGTTACTTGCTTCGTTTCTCGGTTTATTTCTCTTTTGACTACGAGTATTAGCAATCTGTCGCCGCACTTGGCGATTGGGAAAATCTGCGACTAGTTCTTCAAGCAATTCTTTTAGAGGAGATGGTAGTTCTTCCAAAGACGATTCTCTAATTTGTTCGCTAACTGGAAAGTCACCGTGACTACTTGCTGAAATGATAACAATTCGACCATCAGGATGACCGTCATCTGGTTTAAATGTTAGATGCAGTTCAACGGTACATTTATCGAAGATATACGGTTCTTCTTGTTGTTCGGATTGTAAATTGCTAGATTCTTCAATGTTGGAAAAAGTATTTTCATCATCTATTGAGTCGGAATCACTTGCAGAAGTTGGTAATTCAGTAACGGTTGTTTTTTTAGTTTTAACTGGCGAGAGTAGAGCTAAATAAGGTTTTTTTGCTTGCCAACGAGTGCGGTCAAATAGGAGTCCAACTTTTTGAAATCTCTCTTCTATTGTTTCTTGATTTTCTGCTTTAAGAGTATAGTCAATTAATTCCTCACTCGTTACTGATAAATTAGCATTTGTTACGATTTCTTCTGGTGTAAACCATTTCATTTGTGCTATATTGTTTAATAGCTTGTCATAGCTCTTATGGGCGTTAGCCCCCATTATTACTGTTAATTCAACTTATTTTTGTTCAAAGCTCAACTGATTAGTAGAAGTGGGTCATCCTTGTATGCTTCTAGTTCCAAGTAATCGGTCATTGCTTCAGCTACAGCGGCTCTGATAGAACCAAGGATGACGAATAATTGCCCATCTTTTATGGGGAACGATATATCGAGGCGATTGTCTCCATACTCAATTAAAATGACAAGTTTCCCTCGATAAATCCGGTAGGTAATCGTGTCAAATGTTGAAATATCAAACGAATGATTGTTTTGTTTGTTCATGGATAAAATTGTACTAAATTAATTCAAAAAATATGGCTAGCAGATAGCCATATAAAAGCTATCTGCTGTTAGCGAAACCTCCTATAGTTTTATCAAGATTTACTACTAGTAGCTCGTGCTTTCACTTTCTTCTTAGAACTATCAACACTTTTAGCGATCGCCTTTTCTTTTCGACCAGTACTTTGTTTTATAGTTGAGTAGTTCTCCTGAGTATTTGATGCAGTTTGACGCTGAGAAATTACCTCAGTAGCAGCAGTCAGATTTGATGGTACTATTCGGTATTCAACTCTAAGTTTACGTTCAATTCGAGTACCATCAACGGGAATGCCACGTTTCCAATCAGCTACAATTTTGCGTTTGTTTGGTGTAACAACTAACTTTTCTGTGCGGTATTCAACTGGCAAATCACAAGGGTTAATTAACACTTCACAACTTGGCGGATTTTCCTTGAGTTGAATGTGACGCGAACGCCCTATAATCTCTGTAGAAATTACTCCTTTTGAGTGAAACTCTAGCAAAGTTTTATCTAAATTGTTGCGCCACCGTTCTAGTTTTTCAATTGCCTGATTATGCAGTTTTACTAAATGTTCTAAACGTGCTTTAACGGCACAAATTTCCGCATCTAGTTGGTCTGCAAGTTCCGCTTGTGTGTCAGCAGCAATTTCTTGGTCTGTTTGATTTTCCCAGATTTTCTTCAGGATAGCCTCTTCTTCTTCGGGAGTTTCAGCCGTTTCTAATTGACTCCATAATTGAACGGCTTGAATCGAATATCTGGCTAACGAATCTTTGGCTAAATACATTATTCACCATCTTCCACAAGAATGAAAATAGTCATCGAAAGTTTCAATTCGATTGAGGATATCTAGCGTTCCTGGCGTAGGCTCTTCTAAACTTTCGAGGTTAATTTCCTCATCGTTTCCGTCCCAAATTAGTTCTAGGGAGTTTAAATCGAAGTTATCTACTTCAACGGGCGGATTTGTGGTATCGTCAGTTTCAGATTTTGGTTGGGACATGGCTAATTCAATGTTTTCCATTTCTTGTTGAAGCCCTTAATTTTTCAACTTTTTTCAATGCCGAAACTTGTTGTTTAGGAACTGGTAATTCTTCGGAAAGGTCATCTTCGTCATCAACATCTTCGTCATCAACAAAAGTATCGTTGTCTTCATCTAAGTCGTTTGTTTCACTTTCGTCTGACGAGGTAGTAATAATGTCATAACCTAGTTCTAGGATGAGCGACTTTACTACAGTTTCTATCTGTTGTGTAGATAAATTTGGGGTGGTTCTTTTGAGTTCTTGCTGTTTCGTTAGCATCCACACTTCTAGGATTTCTTCTGGTGTGGCAGTTTTCAAGGTTGCTTTGATTTTCCTAATCAGTTTATCCCGCGTGGATTTGAGACGGTCTGCGGTACTTTTTTGGGTATTATTAGACTGATTTGTTGGCATAAGTAGTAGCTTACGAATTTATTATTTTCACCCAAATTATTGGGCGTTAGCCCATTGATGATTTGATGAAATCGGCAATTAGTTAGAGAGGTTAGTAATTCTTTTAGATGATGGGTTATAGCTACCTTTTTTGTAGTTTAGCAATTGGTAATTATGTTTGATTTAAATTATGAATTCCATACGAGGATTTTATCCGGTTATACTTATCCCTGATTCAATTAGTCAATTCTGTATAAATAATCCAATACCAGTTGTGGAAGAAAACGCTACTCCTACAATAAAACAGCCTTTCCCTCCGCGCACTCCAGTTTTTTATCATTCCCGTTACTATTTTGTAATTCAGCTTTGGATATTCAGTGTTGTAATATTAATATTAATTAACTGGCTATTTGCTATGAATGTTATAGCTTTTTGGTCATCAATAGTATGTGCTTCAATTAGTGCAGTAGCAGCTTTTTCTTATCTGCGTTTTGTGGATTTTCAACGGCAGAATCGCTATCACCAACGACTGGCTGAATATCAACAACAATTAGCTAAATACGAAAATTATCAATTGCATCGTGTGCAGTCAAAAAGTAAGGAAAATGAACAATATAATTCTCTGTTACAGAAGCGTTCTAAGTTGCTTAAGAAATTGTTGAGAGAGATTGTTCAAGCGCCAGCAAGCCAGGGAAAAATAGAAGTACAACAAGGAGTAAGTGAAAAGCAGTTTTTTGTTTATTTATGCCGTTATTTTTCTGATTTATGTGATTTCTGTATGGGTGGTGAGTTTGCTGTTCCTGGTAAATCTTTTTCTTACACTGCTGATTTTATTTTGGTTCATCGAGCAACAGGTTTAGCTATAGATATTGAGATTGATGAACCTTATGATGGAAAAACAGGGAAACCTCATCATTGTGTGGATAGGAATAAAGATAATCAACGAAATCGGTTTTTCCTAGAAAGAAATTGGGTAGTGATTCGGTTTTCTGAATTGCAAGTTGTTAAATACCCTGATGCTTGTTGTAAAGTTATTGCTAAAGTCGTCTTTCAAATTACGGGTGATTATAGAAGTTTAGTTAAACTACAAAATGTTAAAGAATTACTGCCTCACAAACAATGGAAAGTTAAGGAAGCTGTTTATATGTCAAAAACTAAATTTCGTAACTCTTATTTGAGAAGACGCTTACCAAATTGAATATCTGGCGGTTGAGTTGGAGTCGCCCAGAAAACACCATTGGTAATTACTTGAAGAACTTCCGGTTGATGATAGGTGGGAAATGCTTGATCGCCAGGACGAAAGTAGAAAATTTTGCCTTTTCCCCGGTGGAAACAGCAACCACTACGAAACACTTCTCCACCCTCAAACCAACTGATGAATACTAAGGCATCAGGGTGGGGAATATCAAAAAATTCGCCGTACATTTCTTCAGAGGGAATTTCAAAGCATTCGTTCAATCCACTGGCGATCGGATGTGCTGGATCGACTACCCAAATGCGCTCTTTTTCTCCTGTGGCGCGGTATTTGAGATTGCAAGATGTACCCATCAATCGCTTAAAAATTTTGGAGAAATGACTAGAATGAAGTGCAATTAGTCCCATCCCAGACAGAATACGCTGATGAATTTTATCTACAATGTCATCTCGTACTTTGTCATGTGCGATGTGTCCCCACCAAATCAGCACATCTGTCCGTTCTAACACATCATTAGTTAAGCCATGTTCTGGCTGGTCTAATGTCGCTGTCTGCACCGAAATTCCTACAGATTGGAGATGTTGAGCGATCGCTCCATGAATACCATCGGGGTAAGTTTTGGCAACTTCGGAGTTAATTTGTTCGTGTTGATATTCATTCCAGACTGTGACAACAGGGGTAGAAGACATAGCCATTTCTCCAAGTACTTCTGAGCATTAAACTGTAAATATAGTAGATGGCAATTAAACAATTGTTTCATCTACCAAGGCTCAGAAATAGATTTCAGTACATAATCAGTAATAACAACATTACATGAATTTTCAATGAAGTAAATGATGAATCCCGATTCAATTACTGGAACGATTTCGTTAACCGTGTTGCCACAGGCTAATGGACAATATGCCTGCCAGTTATCAACAGATTTGAGCGACTGTCCTACTTCAGATATCCGTTGCTATGGTCAAACCAAGGAACATACAATTGCGATCGCATTAGAACAGTTAGCCAATTGTTATCGTCAGCTTGCTGAAGAACGTCAGAATCGAGATTGGGATGCAGTGGAACGAACACAGTCTGGAGAGCCAATTGTCAAACACTATCATGTAATTTTGCATTACGAACGCATTGCTGAAGCTGCTTCAAAATTTGAGGCTATGCAACACACAATTATGGGGAATACAGTGGTTGAGAACGCAAAAATTACTCTAGTGGAAATTGGGGCAGATTTGCCGATCGAGCCACTAACTTAATCTGAAATACTACCTTAATAGAATTTGTTAATTGAGAGCACAATTCCAACTGCTCAGTCCCCGTCTTTTGAGTTCTGCAACCATCAAAGGATGTTGCTCTAAATTCGGGTTAGTTTTGACGATCGCTACTGCCATAGAACGGGCTAAATTCAGCAAATCCTCATCATCCAGTATATTCGCTAGAGCAAATTCGGAAATTCCCGACTGCCGATAGCCCATCACAACACCAGGCCCACGCAGCCGCAAATCCATCTCGGAAATAAAGAACCCATCAGTTGACTTTTCTAACACCTCAAGACGTGCCTTAGCTTCTGCTGTTTTACTGGTATTGAGCAGCAGACAATAGGAACGGTGGGAACCTCGACCGACGCGACCTCTTAACTGATGCAGTTGAGCCAAGCCAAAGCGATCGGCATGGTCGATGAAAATGACTGTAGCATTCGGAACATCTACGCCCACTTCAACTACTGTAGTGGAAACGAGTATTTGGGTTTTATTGTCACGGAAGGAGTTGAGGGCTTCATCTTTCTCGGCTGATGTCATTCGACCGTGCAGCAAGTCTACGTTAAATTCGGGGAAGATTTCTGTTGATAATCGCTCGTATTCAACTACTGCTGCTCTTAAATCTAGCTTGTCTGATTCTTCGACCAGGGGAAGGATGATGTACGCCTGACGACCTTGGAGTACTTGATGGCGGATAAAATCATAAGCTGGAGCGCCTTGATTAATGACTTTGGTATGAATCTTTTGTCGCCCCGGTGGTAGCTCGTCAATTTGGCTGACATCCAAATCGCCGTGTAATGTCAGTGCTAAAGTACGGGGGATGGGAGTCGCGGTCATCGTCAGTACGTGAGGTCTGTTCCCCTTGTTGAGTAAATTTTGCCGCTGCTGCACCCCGAATCTATGCTGTTCGTCAATAACTACCAAACCGAGTTGATGGAAGTTAACCTTCTCTTGTAGCAGCGCGTGAGTTCCGACCAACACAGACAGTTCGCCCGTCTCCAGTTGAGCGTGGATTTCTCGGCGTTTGACAGTTCTGGTAGAACCTGTCAGCAATTGGACAGAAACGCCAAGTGGTTCAAACCAAGTGGCAATTTTCCTGTAATGTTGTTGTGCTAGCACTTCTGTAGGAGCCATGATTGCTGCTTGGTAGCCGGACTGAATAGCAGCCAGAACCGCAACGACTGCAACAACCGTTTTACCAGAACCGACATCCCCTTGTACCAAACGGTTCATCGGGGTTTTGGAAGTCATGTCGTTGAGAATATCGTTGATAACTCGATGTTGAGCCGAGGTAAGCGAGAAGGGAAGTTGAGAATAAAACTGTTCTAGTAGTGAGCCAACAAGAGCGATGTTTGTAACAGCCTCACTTGCCAAAAGTTGATGGCGACGCAAGAGAAACGATAGCTGAAGATAGAAAAATTCATCAAATACTAGACGACGGCGGGCAGCTTCTAGTTGGGGTGAGGTTTGAGGTTGGTGGATAAAAGCGATCGCTTCCGGTAATTCCATCAAACCATGTTTTCGTCTGAGATCCTGTGGCAAGGGGTCAATGAGTAACTCAAGAAGTTCCAAAGCTGAGGATACTGCATCTTGAACGACTTCGTTGCTCACTCCTTTTGTTAATGGATAAATTGGGATAATTGAGTTTTTTGTGTTTCTGGCTTCATCCAAATCAATTAACCGAATTTCAGGGGAAGTTAAAACCATTCCGTAATAGCGATCTTCCTTGACTACACCAGATACAGCAACAATGCTTCCATGAAGGTACAGCGAAATTTGCTCGTTTTTCCACTTTTGTGTTTGGTAATAAGGATGATTGAAGAAACGTTTGCAAGGTATTCTCCCAGTTTTATCATTAACAATAATTTTCTGAATTGTTAGTCGGGAATTTTTAGGTGGACTGATAATTTCGTGTTTCTTGATTTTGCCTACTATGGTGACAGAATCGCCTATTTGTAAACTCGATATTTTGACTCGTTGATACTTGATATAGTCGCGGGGGAAGTAAAGCAGCAGGTCGAGAATTGTAATAATGCCAAGTTGTTCGAGCAGTCGGCAATTGTTTCTGCTTAAACCCGGTAGCTGATGAATGGGTGAATGCAGGTTCATGAGATTTAATAATCAGTAGTGAAAGCATTCGTTGGGCTGCGGTAGCAGCGAGAAAATAAAAAATAGTTTGTGTTTTTATTCAATAATTAATCAAGCGATTAGTGAGCCGAAAATCGCTTTCATTAATGCAATATCAGAATTTATTTGTTAGTCCAAGCTCAAGCCAGAACTGCTATTTTGTGATCGGCCTGTAAACCAAGTGACTGATTTCTAAGGAGACGAAAGCAGCATCGTATGTTAAGTCTTTTTGCAAAATACTGGTTTAGGTTTTACAAATTGTAAAAATGTAGCGCAGTAATGCAGCGAAACCTAGTAAAATCAAATTTATTTAGTATATTTAGTAATTGTGTAGTTATGTATGAAGCATATTTAGTGATTAGTGAAACTGAGAGAAAGTTAGTTAACGCGGATGAAGTAGATTACTCAAACTACCGAAGAATATTCCAATGTCCTCGCTGTTATGCAAATTTAACCTTACGAAAAGGATATTCGAGAAATAACCGTTTCGTTCGTGCTACATTTGTACATCCTGAAGGAGATTTAATTGACTGCGAATTACGAGTATCTTTCAACATTGACTCATTCAGTCAAAATGTTTTTAACATTCTTGAAAAAGGACAAAGTAATAAGAAGCTAGAAAAAGCATTCATTAACTGTTATGATTCATTTAGATTAAAGTGTAATCCATCAATTTTAGAGAATTACACACCGGGAATACCTTTGCTCTACAATAGCAAATTACACCTGAAAAGACAAATTGAATATAATGAGAAACCGGGAGAAGTATATCCAAACCCTAAACTATTTGTTGATGCGGCTTCTGCCATCTTAAACTCCTTGCAATGTCAGAAATATTTTGAGCAAAAAATACAAGAATTAGAAAATTATTTAAACTTAGATGTTGGAATTTTAGAGTATATACAAAAAGTAAAAAAAAGTAGTATAAAAACTGAAATTTTTATTAAGTATCACTGTAAGTACCTTAAAGGAATTAGTCGATTTATATCTAGAGGTGTATCTGATGAATGCAGACAAGAATTTCTTAGACGGATAATTTGGGGCGATAAAAAATTACCAGTTTCAAAAAAATACCTGTGGACTCAGCAAGAAAAGAAGATAGCTACAGAGACATTTAAAATTTTTACTAAGAATTCTAAAGATGAGGAGATAGAAATTAAGCAAATGCGAGAACCTCAAGTTAAAAATATACAAGCATTCGATACTCTATTTGTCAGAAAAATCTCTGAAAAAGAAACTCAGTATTTGCGTGAGGCATTTTTAGCCTTCTATCAAGGCGGTAATACACCTCAAAGTGAATTTATTCGATTTATTTTATCTCAAACTGTAGAGTCAATTCAATTCTATGATTGGTCAATATTGCCCGATTTTTATCAAGTATAAATCTTTGCTTAATGCTATATTATATTTATAAAGTAAAAATTAGCTTGCCAAGGATAATAACTATGATTTCAACTCAATACATTGCGGATTTTGAAGATATTACTTCAGAAAATCCTATAGAAGAAGTTTGGAAGTTACTTCGTTTTTTCTGTGATACTGAGTATAGTTTAGACAAGATTTGCCAGATTAATAAAATTACAAAAAAAGATAAACAATTTACCAATGCCAAGAAACAAGCAATACAAATAGGTTACTGTATTCGTCAAGCAGAAGAATATTTCCAAGCTTCATCAAAAGTTGGTTTAACTACTCGCCCCAATCTTCTTTACTATGGTGCATCTAGTTTATCTAGAGCTTTAATTTTATTAAAAAATAATGGTGATTATTCTATTGATGCTCTTCGCAAAAATAATAAACATAATCATCATGGTCTAGACATAAATCATTCGTGACAGGTTAAGAAAAAAGAACGAATGTCAATGAGTGAATATGCTTAATAAAACTGGAGCGTCAAAGGTAATTTCTTGCCTGTCATACAGAGAGGTATAAGGCAATCAGAGATTGCCTTATACCTCTCTGTATGACAATGATTCTCGCCCGTTCAACATCAGCCGAATTTTTTCAGAGTTCAGGGGACTAAAGATGTCAAACTAGCTTTTATGAAAGTTCTGCTCATCTCACCATGAAAAAGCGAATAAATCGCCACCCTGACCATACGAAGCGACACAACACACCCAGTCCAAATAATCAAATTATTGCCGCACATCTAGAAGAATTACTCACACCAGCAATTTTTTACCAACAAGCTTATTACCGCCAGTTGGGATTAAGAAACAGGCTATTAAATTTATCATTAATGGTCGCAGCAGTTTTAACATTAATATGGCGACAAGTACCGTCAGTACAAGAGTTAACTCGACTGTTAGAAAGAGAAGATTTACTGTGGTGTCGCGCTACAAAAGTAGCTCAACAGTCACTTTCAGAAAGATTTTTAGAATTTCCCGCTTCCCTATTTGAGAGAGTATTTAAAGATTTACTACCAAGATTACAATCAAATTGGCAACAGCGTCAAAAACGTCCCTTACCGGAAAGTATTCAATTTGCCAGTCGATGTTTTGACAAAATTTGGGTAGCAGATGGTTCCACATTAGAAGCATTATTTCGTAAACTGAAAAGTTTAGAAGATGTAAAACCGGGAAAATTGGCTGGGAAAATTTGTGTTGTAGTTGATTTGATAACTCGCTTACCTGTCGAAGTTTGGTTTCATGATAATCCCTTGGCATCAGAAACGAAATTTGAAGAAAGTTTACTATCCTTAGCTTCCGCCAAAACCTTACTCTTGCTTGACCGGGGGTTTTATCACTTCCAGTTTTTTGAGCAACTAATGAGTCAAAAAGTAGACTTTATCACTCGACTCAAAGCCAAAACTTCGGTGAAAGTTATTCAGGTTTTCACATCTAATAATTTCGTTAAAGACCAACTGATTAAACTAGGTACAGGACGCAATGGTACTCCGATTTTGACATTACGTTTAGTATCCATCCGCGCCGGAAAAACTTGGTATTCTTATCTGACTTCTGTAACTGATCCGAAAGTATTACCTCCTTATGTAGTCGCAGATTTATATCAACGTCGATGGCGAATTGAAGAAGCTTTTAATACAGTGAAACGACTCTTGGGATTATCCTATTTATGGACAGGTTCGATTAATGGAGTAAAATTACAAGTGTGGGCAACTTGGCTATTTTATGCGGTTTTGGTTATATTGAAACACCTTGGGGAAACTTTCCTTTATTTTATGAAAGCCTGATTCCAGGGGGGTATCTAATAGAAAGCAAAATTTATGAAGGTAATCAAAACTCTTCTTTTTTAAAAAGTTATACTTGTCAACCCAGCCCTGACATTCAGCCAATCAGCGAAATAACCAAAAAAAAGTTTAATGGATTAGAATTAATTAAAACTTTACCAGATATGTATTTTATACTTGAAAAATTAGGTATAGAAACAAATTTATGCAGAGGAAACATAGAAATAATACAAACAAGGCATTACAAAACAGATAGCACAGGCCAACAATATATCGATACAATACAAGAAATTCATAATTTTGGGATAAATGCTAAGTCTGAGCTACGAAAAAGTAAGTTATTAAATAGGTATATGACAAATTCTAAAAATCCTTTAATGCTTATAGTTTCCGAAACCGATACATTGGCTCATACCCAACTAATAACGCAATTTGATCCTAAATCCGAGATTCAAAAGATTGAGTATTATCCAGAAATTGTTGATGATATTAATGGAATAAACTTTTTTATAGTTAATCCAGGGTCTTATTTGCCAGAAATAATCGCTCAGTTTATTTTACTTTTTTGCTTTGGTATGATTTGTAGGTATGCTCCTGATATATGGATTAGAACAATTGATGAAAATGTAATAGCTGCTGAATTAATTGATTCAATACTTAGAATAGTTTATAGAAAATTTCCGAATTTAATTCTAGATCAAATGACTCAATCAAAGCATTATATTCCTTTGTAAATAGCAAGATAAGTACTGAGGCAAAATTATTTGTATATCTTATTTGTCTGTAACCCTTATCCAATCAAGGATAGAGAACTGAAAAATACACAATTAATTTTGCTCAGGGACTTACACTCAATCAAAGCAAGCAATGGGCAAGAGCTAGTCCTAATGGAAAATTTTCCATTGCGAGGCAGCATGACTGGGTGGCGATCGCCCTACCTCATAAGTTCTATTTTACAGGTTGTGGGATTCGGACAATCGGTTGAGGGAGACGAGGTTTGAGTAGGGGTAATAAGTAATAAGTATGTTCGGATTCTCAATTATGGTATGGCGAAATGGCGATTAGGGCTAGGAAAACTAAAGTGGCAGATTCAGCGAACGAAGCAACTGAAAAAACAGGAGAATCATCAATGACAGCAATAATAAAAACTTCCAGTCATTTGAGTCTAAATGGGTTGGAGAGTGTTGATAAACACGCAACAAAAATTCATTTAATTGATGGGGAAAAGGGAGGTGTGGGGAAGAGTTTATTTGCTAGGGTTTTGATTCAGTATTTCCTAGATAAGAAATATCCTTTTTTGGCTGTAGATGCGGATAGGTCTAACCCGGATGTGTCTCGGATTTATGAAAGTGTCTGTCGCTCGGCTCTTTTTAGTGAGGATGAGAAGAAGTTTTTTGAGGCTGATAAAATTTTTGAATGGGCGTTTGAGAATAGCGTGATTGTGAATTTACCCGCTCAGGTTTATCCGTTAGTCACGAATTGGATTGAAAAGAATAATTTGATTGCGTTGGGTAAACAATCAAAAATCAGTTTTTGTAAATGGTTTATTTGCACAGGCGGTTACGATAGCGTGCAGTTATTTTTAAAATCGGTACAGCATTTTGAGAAGAGGATTACTCATGTTTTAGTGCGTAATTGTGGGTTAGAGGATGATTGGAGTTCGATAGAAGAAATGGAGTCAGTGCAGAATGCAATTAAAAAATATGAGGTGAAGGTGATTGATTTTCCTAAGTTCTATTCGCGGGAAAGGAATGCGATCGATGCTAAGGGAATCACGTTTGAATTAGCTAGAAATAGTCAAGAATTTGGCGTGTTGGGAAGGCAACGAATTAAGTCATTTATTCTATCAGCTTTCGAGGCGTTTGAAACTACGGGGATGTTACCGTGAGCTATGGTGCTGTTGATACTAAATCTTTGCTGGATATTGCTCTAGAGGGTCAATCTGAGGAATATAAGCGAAAGGTTTTGGAGTTAGCGTTTAAAGGGAAAATTGAGCCGACTGACCCGATATTCCTGATTTTATTGGCAACGGGGCGATTGGAAGTGCTGATTCGAGAAAGTCCGAAACCAAAGGATTTTGAGTTGGCGTTCGATCGCTTTTTGGTACAAATTAATAAGACGTTAGCAACTCATGAACAAGTAGTAGTTGAGAAGCAAGAGCAGCAAATTGCTGAGGTTATTAATTCGTTGGTGCGTCAGACCAAATTGACAAAAGTAGTGACTTCTGTGCGTTCTTTGGTAGTGGCGGCAGGTGTGCTATTGACGACGTTAGGTATCGGTGCTTTGATGGGATGGATGGGTTTGCTTTGGTCGCAAGGAGGGTTTGCGCCGGGGGAGGCAGTTCATCTGACTCAGGAGCAGGCGGAGGCTTTGCGGTGGGCAACTAGCAATGAGGGGAAGTTTGCTCGGAATTTGATGAGGTGGAATTCGGATAGTCTGACTAATTTAGAATGTAAAAAAGATGTAAAACGTTTGGGGGTGACTCTGGAAGTGGCAGGGAGGCCAGCCACAGAAGGATTTTGTACAATTTGGGTGGAAAGTTTGGAGAAGCGAAAGTTTAGGGAATGAGCAAAGGGAATAAACTTCTTAAGTGGGGAATAAAGTTCTTAAGTATTAAATTTTTATCTGCCTTTGGGAAGTTTTATCTCACTTTGGTATTGCCTCTCTAACCTCATCAGTACCCCATCGCCAACTCTGTAAACTTACGCATATAAGGCGACCTATATCCTAGCACGATGTCAGACTTAGGCACTCCAGCTGCAATTAACTGATTAGCTATCCCCACCTCAGTTCCATCTCGTTGAATCCAAATTTTTCCCTCTTTAATCTCAATGTGAATAACACATCCAAACACTCGTTTTTCTCCACGCCACCCGACATGAAACATCAGATAGCGATCGCGATCGACATCGAAAGCAATTTGAGTTTCCACTTCGCGTTCGCGTAGCGTTGCCGCAGGCAAATCGTCGCTATGGCACTGTCCATGTTTTTCGACAATTGATTTAATTAATTCTCTATATTTCTCTATTTCCATAGTACAATCTCCTCTCTAATCGGATTGAATAGACTCTTGAGAGCTAAAAGTAGCGATCGCTGTTCAAAATCAAATAAATAAGTTAGGCGAAACTTTGAAATATTCGCCAAGAGCTTTAGCTTGTGCCTTGCTAATCGAACGTTTGCCATTAACAACTTCAGATACTACTCCACTCGAACCAATTATTCCAACTAAATCTGCTTGCCTAGTGCCGCTCGTTTCCATGACATATTGCAGCATTTCAGATGGAGTAGATTTCTCGAATGGATAGTTTTTAGTTTCGTATACTTCAATCAGCGTTACTAATAAATCGAGTAAAGCTAGCTCCTCCGGTGTACGATTTTTGGCAAAAATTAACTGTTCTACAACTTTCAATAAACGTTCGTATTCTGCTTCTGTCTCAATTGCCTGTGGAGCAACTTCAGCTAGCAAGGCTTGATAAGCACTTCGATCAAAAGTAAGGGTCATTTTTCCATCCATCTTTGTCGTATTCGCTATGGGTTAAAAAATATTTGTAATAAACCTTCTGCGTTTGATAATCAATCCCAACAATCAGACGGTAATCGTTGCCTTTAATGTTAAATACCGTGAAGTTTCCTACTGCTTCAGCATCTCGATAAACCTTACGGACATCTTCTAAATTTTGCCATTCTGCGTTTTTTACAATCTCGTACCATTTGTCAATCTGCGTCTTGACATCAGGATACTTAGCTGCATCATTACGAAGATTGCGAATTGAAATTAGGTGCATTTTGATTGAGATAAGTAGGAAACCTTTTTCGCACAATCATAAGTCCATCAAGATTATTTAAATTCTTGGCTATCTTGTCACTCTCTCAAAATGAGAGCAAAATGTCAAGGGGGTTAAACCTTTTCCTGAGCATACCAGAGAGAACGATGCTTGCAGAGGTAACGATCGCCAAATTTTTATTGAACTTGTCCAATCATTTTTTGACTTTGTTGGCGTTGAGAACGCTGATTTGAAGAAAGCAATTCTTCTTTAGTAACTGGCGTTCTTCTGAGGGTATCCAAAGGAACAAGAAACTCACCTTTTTGAATTTTGATATCTAGCGCATCAATTACAAATCTTACATCCAGAAAGCTAGCATCTTCATAGTCATTATCTTCATAACGTTTGATTTGTGCTTCTGTCAATCCAGCCAATTCTGCCAATTCTTTTTGGCTTAGTTTAGCTGCCATTCTTGCTCTAATCAAGATTTGAGGTAAATAATCAATATCATCAAGTGTTAATACTATTGGCGTGTGGCTATCATGGGATGTTAGCCTATCATATTCAGCAATTTCTGCTTGCAATTTCTCTAAATGACATTGTAATGTCTCTCGGTTCATTTTCCATCGCTCATAGTCATTTTTTTTACTATCTTCATCCTTTTCTATTGCGGCTATAGATTTTTCAAACTTCTCTAACCATTCTTGACTAACTTGGTACTCTAATTCATTTTTAATCATCATTCCCACCGCATTGCGACCCTTGGAAGGCAAATTGCGATCGCTATGCGTGCGCGAATTTGCCTTGGCGCATTCGCATAGCGTGGGTTATTTTACCGCAACTCTAGTTAATCAAGCCAGCACGGAGAGCACGAACAGCAGCGGAAGTACGATCGTCACAAGATAACTTAGTCAAAACATTCCGCACATGAGTTTTCACCGTCCCTAGAGAAATGAAAAGTTCCTGGCAAATTTCCTCATTAGTACAGCCATCCACAATTAACCTAAGTACCTCCCTCTCTCGTTGAGTAAGTGGATTAGCCGAAAGCAATTCATTCTCCTCCGGCTGAAGAGCATGAATAGAAACGGTAGGAACGCCTGCGGGAACAGCAGCAACTAAGTAAGGATTATTGATTCTCTCCAAAACAATACGAGCAATAGAAGAATCAATCCAGTTAGCACCTGCATGAGTTTCCACAATTGCTTGCAATAACTTCTCAAACATCACATTTTTCATGCAATAAGAATCAGCCCCAGCTGCAAAAGCCGCCAGCACCGAATCCTCATTCTCGTGCATCGTCAAAATCAGAACTTTCGGCTGGTTGTCAAGGCTACCATTTTGAGCTTTGACAAACTTTTTAAACCGCTTGGTTAATTCGATACCATCTACCAACCCCGGTAATCCTAAATCGATTATGGCTACATCAGGCGGGGTTTTCTCTAAAAGAGTAATCCCTTGCAAACCGTTACTAGCCTCGTCAATAAAATCAATCTGAGGACAATCGTTTAAGGCAGCTTTGATTCCGGCTCTAGTTAGGTGATGGTCTTCAATTAAACTAACACTAATTTGGTTCATAAAAGATGCAAAATTTTTAAATTGAATTGGGAAGACGGACAGTAAATATACTGCCCATCCCTACCTTTGATGCAACGGTAATACAACCCTGGTGCGCTTCAATAATTCGATGTGATAGATGCAATCCTAAACCACTTCCTGCTCCAACATGATTTCCAGTACGAAATCTTTCAAACAGTGTGGCTTGTTCTGATAATTCAATCCCGATTCCAGTGTCTTCTACAATAATGCTGACAAATTCAGCATCTTGCTCAACCACTATTTTTACGTAACCACTATCAGTGAATTTTAGAGCATTACCGACTAAATTGGTGACAACTCGACGCAGTTCGAGGCGGTCTCCCACAATCTTAATTGGAGTTGATTCCGGTTGAGAGTATGTTAAACTCAGACCTTTACCCAACGCTAAAGGTTCCAATTCCATTACCACTTCTTGAATCATTTTGGTGAGATTGAAACGAGCAGTTGTCAATCTTTTACACCCAGCCTCAAATCGATGTACTTCCAGTAAAGTATCGACTAGACACATGAGATTTTGGTTACTTCCAGAAATTGTAGATATTGCTTTTTTGGCATTTGGTGTCAGTTCGCCAAACGTTCCTTTATGGAGTAAAGACAACATTCTATCAGCCGCTACCAATGGCGTTCGCAAATCGTGAGTCAGACGAGACACAAAATCTTCTTGGGCTTTGGACATTTCCTGCATATTATCAATACTATGTTTGAGTCGCAGGAGATTCCGCACCCGACCTAACAATTCGTTAATTTTGAGTGGTTTATACACAAAATCGTCTGCACCTAAATCCAGTCCATCAGCTAAATCTTGGGACTCGTCAGCAGCCACAAGTAAAATCGGAATAAAAGGTAAGTAAGGTAGAGAGCGAATTTTAAAAGTGATTTCGTAGCCGTCTAAATCAGGCATCATCACATCCAATAAAATTAAGTCGGGTGGCGATGCAATAATACTAGCTATGGCATCAATTCCGTTGTTATAAGTGCTGACACGGTAGCCTTCTTCGGAAAGAATAGCCCGCATAATCAATAAGTTATCGGCTACGTCGTCAACTACGAGAATTCGGCTAGGTTTACTGTTCATCATGTAGATTTCTTGGCGTGCATTGAACCAAAACTTAAAAATGAATCAGCTAGTTGTTGATGGCGAATTAGGTCAAGGAACAGCTGATAATCTTGAATTTGTTGCGCTTGTTCTAGTTTTCGCTGTTTCCTGATGCGGAGTAAGTAATCTTTAAGTCGTGCATAACGCCATCCAACTTGCACTCCTAAGTCATAGACTTTTTGTGTTTTATCGTTGGTGAAGATACCCAGTAGAATTTGTCCTAGCGATTGGGAATTCTCGTCTGATAAAGTTCTGCGGCTGGATTTACCATCGATGCAACCTTGCCAAAATTTCCGACTCTTGGATGAGGTGTGAATATTCAGGCGATAGTCCCGCAGAGTTAGTTTGAGCCACTCTAAGTCTTGTTTTCTTTCCTCTGCTAGCGAATCATCCGGCTGGTACTTGTTCCAAGCTTGCACGACAGAGTTCAACGCTCGCTCGAAAGCCGCTAAGTTTTCTGTAGGCGTTTTGGCATAGTCGGTTTTTGGGGCTAGGTTATGGCTTAAGGAATTGTTGGTTTTCGACATATACTCAACCTGTTTGATAGTTTGGGATGTTTTCGTTTAGCGATTCTAATCTCTCAAAATACCAACTGTCTAGATGCAGTAAATTCAGCCGAAAAGATGATTTTTTATTCTCTGGGATTATTGATTTAGAATTGTAAAAAGTTGAATAATTGTAAAAAAAGTAGCAGTTC
The DNA here is from genome assembly GCF_041929345.1 of Floridaenema aerugineum BLCC-F46. Lineage (NCBI taxonomy): Bacteria > Bacillati > Cyanobacteriota > Cyanophyceae > Aerosakkonematales > Aerosakkonemataceae > Floridanema > Floridanema aerugineum. Next base: position 75,332 of record NZ_JBHFNQ010000206.1, on the reverse strand, counting down.
TACTTCGTTAAATGTTGTAGAACTACCAAGCTATTAGTTAATACCAAATCCGGGTTAGCTACTTGATCGGCATATCTTCTTCCTCTTCTCTTTGCGCTCTATAGCGCTATCGCGCATGGCTTCGCTAGTGCGCTCTTTGCGGTTCAAATAAAAAGGGGGTAATCAACCTGGATTGAGTATGAGCTATTCTTTAAGTTGTTAAGAGTGTTTGTAGTTCGGCAAGAATCTTTTGCAGACGTTTCTGTTTCTTTGGGTCAGTCCAAACTTTTGACTTGTTTACTTGAGTCAAAACTGTCTTCACTTGCGTTTTTAAACTTTCTTCTGGTTTCTCTTCCGATGTACCTGTTTTCAGAGCAGCGATTCTTTCTCTAATCTGAGTCAAGGAAAGGTTTTCGGTAATGGCAGCTTCTAGCAATTCATTTCTAATTTCTTTGTCTTTGATTTTGGCGATCGCTTTAGCCTTAGTGTACTCAATTTTGCCCTTTTCAAGTTCGTCTAGTACATCTTTAGGCAGGTTCAAAAGAGGGAGCCGATTGCTCACAAATGACTCCCAGCCCATTTTGCCTAATTCGTTGAAAACCTTAACAATTATTTCAGCTTCCGGGTGAATGATAACGTTATCATTCATCCTCTGAACGTCGTTTTGCATCCGATAAAGTAGTTTACTAACCTCATCTTTAGAACGGGATAAATGATGAGCTAATAGTTGCAGAATACCGTCAGTTTCTTCTATTGGGTTGAGGTCTTCTCTTTGCAGGTTTTCCACCAAAGCTATATTTAAAGCTTGTTGTTCGTTAAGTTCTCTAATCGTCACCGGAACTTGTTTTAAGCCCAGTTCTACTGCTGCTTTATAGCGTCTTTCCCCAGCAACTAATTCGTACTTGTTATCACCGATTGGTCGAACTAACAAAGGTTGGAGAATCCCTTCAGCTTTAACTGATTCAACCAAAGCCTGCATTGCTTCCGGGTCGAAGTAGCGGCGAGGTTGAGAAGATGGAAGTTGAATTGCCTCAATACTTAATTGTTTATCTGGTGCATCAGTAGTTTCTTCATCTCCGAATAAAACACTTAAATCGGCTTTACCTTTGTAAGGTTGATTGCTTTTACTTGGCATTGAGTTTCTCCATTTGAATAGCTAGGTTATTTAGGATTTTGACAACTGGGTTTTTCGGTTCGTAAATAGCAAGGGGAACTTGTTTTTCCGAGGCATCGACAAAAGCAGTAGCGCGAGGGATGGGTTTGTATACGGGAGCAACCGGAGAAAATTGTTCGCCAATAGCTTGCAGCGTGCGTTTATCTTGGGAGTTAGTCGCTGCATAACGAGAAGGAACGAATCCAGCTATTTGTAAAGAACGGTTTCCTTTCTTTCTGACTCTGGCTACAGTTTGTAAAAGTAGGTTAGTTCCTTCAAAGGCTTTATAGTGTGTTTCGATTGGTACTAACACATGAGTAGCAGCTACTAAACTGAGGTAACTTAATAGTCCTAAACTAGGTGGACAGTCGATGAGGATGAAGTCGTAGTTGTCTTTAATGGGAGCAATTGCATCTTGCAGACGGACTTCTCGGAAATCCATGTTTACTAGTTGAATTTCTGCGGCACTGAGAGTAATATTGGTCGGAGCTAAATCCATGCCGTGAATGTTAGGTTGGATATAAAGTGGCTCTTCATTGACGATCGCATCGAATACCGTTTTTTCTAGTAAGTGAGTGTCAACACCCATGAATAAAGTCAAAGAAGCTTGAGGATCGATATCGATGAGGAGAACTTTATGACCCCGTAAGGATAGTTGATATCCCAGGTTGAGTGTAATCGTGGTCTTGCCGACTCCGCCCGCTTGATTGAAGAGCGAAATTATTTTTGTAGTCATTTTTTTCTCCTTTGGCACACAACTCGAATGGGTGTGAAGGAGGAAGTTACGGTTGAGACTATCAGTGCGTTAGCACTAGAAAACTGCTGGCTGATGCTTTCACTTTCAGAGTAGATCACTTTGTCCTGACCGTACAAGGGAACTATAAATATAGTCTCATATTTTCCCGGATTTCTGAAGGTGATTTGTGAGTTTTTTTCAGTTAAATGCTGTAATCCCCCAATCCATCATAAGAGAAAAAAAGTTGTTTTGTTCTGTACAATTTGGATGAAAGTCAGTTAGTCCATTAGTCGGAGCAATAGCAAGATAATTGCATGGTAAGTTTGGGTGCTAAGGTACGCGCAGTGCAGGTAAATACACGCTTATGGGATTAGCTGTCATCCAAAGGGTTCCTTCTGAGTATATCTGGAGGCTAAAACAAATAGGGCTGGTATTTTTTGAGAAGATAGCAACTAACGAAGCAATAGCTGGAGAGACTCAAGATTTTTATCAGGGATTGTTGGTAGGATTTGACCGAGCAGTTAAACTCATAGATGAAGAGGATGGTGTACAAGCGTTGGGTTTGTTAAAGGCTAAAATAGCTAAGTTGATCGACAACGATTCAGCTGCGAGTTCGGAGGCGGAAACTTTAGAGGATAAATCATCTATTAGTCGATTATCTCCCAGTTACATTGCTCAACTTCAACAAAGTGACGCAGATACAGAGGATGAAATTTGTCCAACCGAAACACAAGACTTTTATCATGGTTGTATTGCTGCACTTGATTTTGCTGTTTCTTTAGCAGGCGAGAAATATGCTTATGCTCAGATTAGTTTATTAAAGACTAATGCAGCTTATTTTATAGATTTAAACAAAGATCAAGCTCGTCAGGTTCATATTCCTGAATTGAAAAGTTCGGTTTCTGTAAGTCGGGAAGATTTAGAGCAAAATTCAGGTTTTACTGGTGATTGGGTACAACTAAAACCAGAAACTTTAGTTGATGATTCAGACTCGTTCAGTATAGAAGAATTTGTGGATGTTCAAAGATTAGAACCAGAGGAAAGGGAAATAGAAAACTCTACTGTCGAAACGGAAAACCAGCTAGTTAATATTCTATTGGATAACAGTGAAAACTCGAAGCAAGTTAAACCAAATATTTCTAATGCGTTAGCAGGTGGAAACACGGATATAAATTCATCAACAGCAATAGATATTGAGCAAATCAAGTTAGCCCAATCTATTTTACCAACTGCTCAAAAAGCTTTTGAATATGTATTAACCTATTTTCCTGAACGCGTGGAAGAAACTGATGAATATACTCGCGTTAGAGTTGTGAATTTGTATGATTTGATTGTTAAAGAGTCTGAAGGTATTTCTATTTCTTCTTTAATTGCTTCCAGAAGAGGTGAATTAATCAGAGTACAGGGAGAAGAGTTGATTGTAGCGCAGGGTATTTTGTCTGAAGATGTGGAATTTTGGACAACAATAGCACAGCAATTAGATGAAATGTCGCCAAAGCAAGCTATTTTGTTAGAGAAACCTGACTTGGAAATATAATGTCTAGACGAGGGAGCCATGTTAGCAGTAATCTGAGAAAAACTGCTCATAGCTTATGGTTTCTCCCGAACAGATTAGTGCTGCTATTTCTACAATCGATCAGTTATCCAATTGGTTAGAAAATGCTGGGTTGGATCAAGTAGCGATCGCGCAATTTAAGTTTAACTCTTTAGCTGCTATGTATCCAGAATTAAAAGAAGTGGCAGAAATTGCTAAGTCTTTGATTGGAACAGCTTTTCCCTTGACTGAAGAAGGGATGACAGTTACACAACTAGCGACTATTGTTACAGAAAACTTAGGTAAGAAGATTAAACCAGAGCAAGTTAATCAAGCATTAGTAGAACTTGGTTATCAAGAACGAAATGAGGAAAAAAGAACCTGGAGTTTAACTGAAACTGGTAAAGAACATGGGATTTCTTTATTGGCAACATCAGCGACAAATTCTTGGAGTGGGGTTCAAGTAAAATGGTATCGTTCGGTGATTCCTATTTTAGTAGATTATTTCCCAGAACAAGGCGATTCATCAGCTGCTCAAGAGTCAACTACTAAAAGTAGTTCCAAAGGCAAAAAAGCTTGGACGATAGCGGAGCGAATTAAAGAGCAAAAATTGACATCTAACCCGGAACAAATTCAACTGATTCAAAGTTTTGCTGATGAATTTTACTTGGAACAGTATGGAACAAAACCACCTAGATTATCGGGGAGAAAAACGCCTACTTCGAGTTATCCATCAGAAGCAATAGAAATTGTCGATCGGGCTATTGAAAAGGTGTTTAATCCTAAGAAGAAGTCTGAGTTTTAGGTTAGAGTAATTATACCAATTTTTCGATTAACCATTGCATTAGTGAGCTAACAGTAATTGGCCTAAGTTATGTGCTGCTCTAGCTAAATTTGCTAAACGATTACCGCTAGCTCTAGCTTCAATTCCGATTTGGCGCATTTGCGTACAAGTACTACAATAACACAGAGGAATTGTAATTTTGGAATTAGGTAAAGCGGCTGTATATTTGGTTATTTGACTTCCTTTTGCTTGATAAAATTGGCCTCTAAATGCTTGTAATAAGTAGCTAGCTCCATCAAATGAATCAACACCAATTTCAGACCAAGCTTTTGCATAAACTGGAGAGGATAAACCGAATACATGAATATAACAATGAGGTAAACTATTACGAATTGCTGCTACAGATGCGATGTTTCTTTTAATATCGCTGGCGTTGATTACCATTCCACCAATACCTATAGCACAATATCCGATTTCGTAAAGTTTCAGGGCTGTTTCTATTTTTTCCTGTGTGGTTATTCCATGTGTAACAGCAATGGGGATACATTGAGGTAGTTCTTGTCGTGATAAATAAAGAAATTCTTTGGCACTATGCAAGTTAAATCTTCGCCGAAACCGCAAGTTTGAGCCAGGAATTAAGATATGATCTGGTGCGGTAATTAGGTCGTTATATGCGGGTGAATTTTTCTTGTACTGTGCAATTGCATACGCTGGGGTAACGAGTGTTTGTCCTAGAATTGGGATCTCTGCATTCTTGTATTTTACCGCTCCGCAATCCCAAAAAATCGGTAAATCTCTTGGGATTATAGTTCGGTTTACGGCTACCGAACATAACCAACCTGATGGTTGTCTTTCAAGGTATTCCCAAATTCCTCGTCTTTTCCCATTAATAGTGAAATAATCTCCTTTGCCAATTACAGCATAGTATTTTGGCAAGTGCATAGCTAATTTTTTTCTGGTTTTAGTTCAATAAATTGGTGGTGTTAACCACATCTTTCTTGAAGAAATTGACCAGTCTGGCCAACTTTACGTTCCAAAAAAGGCTGATAAATAACAGCAAGGAAAAGTTGATTAGGAGAAATATTTAAGTTAACGACAGAATCAGTATTTTAGCTTTTAAGTTGGCCAATTTCTTTTTCCAAAACCTGGCCAACATCTTCTTCTAAATACACCACCCCTAGCTAAACAGGTTGAACGATCGCTAATATCTCACTCCACACAATACTCAGCAATACAGGTGGCACTTCAGCTAACGGTACTTTGCACTTTTGCCAAAAGTACACTTCTCCCAGCTGCACTGCAAAATCTTCGGCGCTCACGGGTGGATCTCCCGCTCCTTCTAAATCAATTACCACTTCTAAATTCATTGACTCAAATTGTTTGCGATAATCAACTGTCGAACCATGTTCAAATTCTGCCGTTTTTGGTAGATAACCATGCTGCATCGCTCGTTGGCGTAACTGATGCCGACTTATGGAACGTCCAGCAAAATCCCTGATTTCAGTTACTTCCCGGCTAACTGTGGGTAAGGAATAGATGGCTGTCCAATTGTCAAATAATGGTGTAATTTGAAAGTTATTTAAGTGTTTTTGCCACGCCTGGGTTAATTCATGAGAAAGCAGAGTTGCTTGAGCAAGACGCACGATCGCTGTAGGTGAGACAGTAACAACATTATTTTCAGCATCAATCAAACTACCATTTTCTTGAGGGCGAAAAGTTTGTATGGGATAAACTGAATTCTCGGCAAAAACTGCCCAAATCAAACGTTGACACAATCTTCTAACAATTGGATGTTGATGCAGAAAGATTTCCCAATCCGAAAAAGTCCAACTGCGTTGAGTGCAAAGAGCTTCATATAGCCGAGTTTGCTGTTGCGATCGTACTAACTCCAGCTGCTTTTTAGTTGCTGTCCACTGTTGCTTAGCAGTTTTCACCAGTTCTGCATCATCGTCTTTACGTGCAGTAGGGAGAGACTTGAGAACTTTGCCGCTATCATCAGTCAAAACCAGCTTGCATTCTGCATCTAAATGAGCCGTAAACTGACGAGAGCCATAATCTAGCAAGAGCGTACCATTTTCTGCCAATCCACACCAGGGAATAGTACGATCGCCTAGTTCTGCTAATGTCCAACCTTGACGTTGAGCCAATTGTTGAACGCATTGCTGTGCGGCTTCTTGAATTTTGGCAGTACGAAAGCGGTTAGCAACAGATAACAACAACTGAATAGCAGCAAAATCATCGCTCCAAGTCAGCATTTGCAACAAAGCAAGACATTGCGCTAATCGATTGCCAAAATAAGTTTTTAGATAGCGATTAATAATGGGAACCATCGACGCACCGCCGCAGGCTCCTGCTACTGCCAAAATCCCCTTTTCCTTCACCGCACTCGTTACTTGTGTATCCTGGTTAATCCAGCTTTCCAGAACAAACTGCCCAAACTGCTGACGCTCCTCTACATTCCAGAGTTTGACATATTGCCGCAACACCGGACTCGGTTCTGGATTTTTCTGCTGGTAGCTTTGCACAATGAACCAAGTGAGAATTTCAGTAGCCACAGGTTCTTCTGTATCCTGCCAGTGAACTAAGGGTAATGCGCCAAAAGGGAACCAGGACAAGGCTTTAGGAATTCCTTTTCGCAGTCCGGCTTGTGACTCTTGCAGGAGTTGAGAGCGATCGAGAAACTCATCAATCGAAGCACCCAGCTTTTCGAGCGATCGCAGCAGCGCATCTCGCACCGTTTGGGTAGGTTGGCGGCGTAGGGCTGTCTGAAGTTGGGGAATGGCAGTGCGATCTAAAAGGCGAGTCAACCATTGAATTGCGATAATTTGAATTGCTGGCTCGCTATGATTAACCAATTGATGCAACCGTTCTTGAGTTCCGGGGCGATTAGCTAGGCAGCGTTGTGCTAAGGGCATTTCCGCTTGCACTCCGTTCAAGGCGATATCCCAAAGTTGAGGAATGAAGCGGGCAGGTAGTTGGGGAAACAATTCTAAAATTCGGAAAAGCTGGCGACGGGCAGTTTGTTCATGAGTGTAGTAAATCTGTGGAAAAGGGCCTAACTCAAACAAAACATCTAAAATTGACAACCGTTCCGCGAAATACTCCCAAATCGCTTGCTCATCCCAAGACCAAAACGGCGATTCCTCCCAAGTTAACATCTTCTTTGCGATCGTATCCCCTGAAATGCCCAAAGCTTCAAAGCCAGATACTAGATAACGCAGACTACTATTGGGTTGACGGCGTTGACACCAGGGTTGCAAAACGCTACTCGTGCTAATTTCCGATTCTGCCCAGTGCAAACATTGAGGAATCGTTGGAGTTGGAACTAAAGTCTGGGATTGGGTAGGTATTCGTTGCATTAACAAGAGCAGACGAGTCACATGAATTAGGTCTAACTCCGGGATTTCCAGCAGTTGCCGAAACTGAGGATGAACCAGCGAATGAATTAGGTAATGATATATAGGTTGGAGCGCGAAACATTCTGCTGCTGTACCAAACTGAAGACATTCAAATACGCGATCGACAAAATCGGATGACGGCGGTTGGGGCAGAGGAATGCTGGGATATTGATGGCACTGCTGTTCTTCATATTTCGCTTGGGCTAGTTCGTAGAATTGATTGAGCACCCTATTGATTTCCTCGCACACCGATGTTGGTAAGGGAGCTTCTAGCACAACCCCCGGCAAAGGTGATAAGAGGATTCCTACTTCAGGCGCATTCAGGATTGCTAAGTAGTACAAGGCTTGCTCAATGGCATCCTTAACTGTTGCAGTCTGTTCAATTTCTAGCCTTTCTTCCAGAAACAAACGGGCTTCGATTCCGATTAAATCCATCAGTAATCTAGCAGCATGAGTACGTTCTAAGGCTGTTCCGGTTTGAGCTTTGGCTCTTACGAAAGGAACCATTGCGCTAGCTTCTCGCTGTAGTACCATTAAGGCGGCGGCGCGTTCAGTTTTAGAATTAGCAGTAGCGCGATCAACCAACAACGCTGCGAACGGAATCGGCGACATCTGACAGACTGCAAGCATATCCAAAGCATGAATTCGTGCTTCTACCGCCGCATGACACAAGGCTTCTCGAATTACGGACTCGTGCTTGAGACTGTAGGCACTAAACTCAGGTACACTTGCCCCAATCCAAGCGAAACGCAACACCTCACTAGGTTCTGCTTGTCGAATATCTGCTAGAAATACTAATTGTGCTAGTGTGTCGGTGCGATCGCCAAACCGCACCAAGAGAGACTCAATTAAATGAGCAGTAATGGCTCTAGGTGGAGTCAGCGGCTGTTCCAAAATGTGCCAATTATCCGCCAAAAACAGGAGAAATAGGCGCAACCAACCGATAGAAAGCCATCGCAAGTTCTCTGCTTCAACGGTATATATTCGAGTCAGTCGATAGTAAAACTCGATGTCTTGCGTCGTCAAAGTATGCAGCATCTGATAGCGAAGTGCAGGGGACGGATTAGGGTTCCAGTTCCGAAACTCTACACTACGCTCATCTGGCATCAGCATGAAACGTTCCTGTAACTGCTGCAAAATAGCATCATCCCCACCTTCAACTAGATACTGAAGAATTGCTTGAGGAATTGGTTCTCGATACCGCCCAAAATCTTGCAAAATCAGTTGAACGGACTCTGCCGATAAAGCTCGCGCGTTGCTTTTGGGTTGATCTCGATCCATCTGTTGCACCAGTCCACTGTGTTCCACCATAACGACTGGATCGCATGACTGTCTGTAATTGTTTCTAACTCGTTATGCTGAAGTTCAGCCGTTAACCTTGGTAATCAATCACATGATTGGCTTTATCCTGGCTTTCATTCTATTTATCAGCCCAACTTTGATTATTTTGTCGATCGCATTGAGTCAGTTTGGCTTGGTTTGGAATTTACTTTGGATATTGGCAGGCTCAATAATTGGTGGTTTGCTATTTGCCATCGCAGGTGCAGTGTTCTACACGCTACAGATTCAAGAGGAGGATTGCCGAACAGGACCACCAGAGTCAGGTGCGATCGGTGCAGGTCTTGGTAGAAGCATTGTCACGTTGGTTTTTATGGTGATATTTGGTTGGATTGGCTCTGGCGGAGGAGCTTTTCTTGCATTCAAATATTTGTCTTCTCGATAATACAAGCAGTGTTCAGTTTAGATAACTTCATCTTTCTATGCTTATATTTGCATAAAGTTACAATACATACAGTTTTGTTGAGAGTTATCGGAGTTAATAACCTTAGTACCTTTCCACTGCCTAACTCATGTTTGACTTAACTGCTGCCGACTACTCCCTTTTGTCTTGGATTCATCAGTCTGGGATAGCTGCTCACTCTCTGTCCCTCCGCTTCCATCTGGCGAGTTTAATCGTTTGTTGTCAAACTATAGAGGATGCAACTAATTTATGGGAACTCCGCTCCATCCTTCAACTTTCTGACATCGAGTTGTGCTTTCGAGTCAATGGCGTTTTTTATATGGCTACCGCCATTAGATAATTGCAGAATTAATCAAAACCAAACCCAGAATGAGCTTTTGGCTTTGTCACATCATCTCGGATCGATCGCGAATAATCACGCTGGCGCGATCGTATAGCGTGCCGTTAGGCACATCATTAATATAGACAAAGCCTAATTTCAGTAATTGTGGCTATTGTGGGTTCTCGACTTGAGTTTTAATCGTTTGCCAAGCAGATAATACTCCATCCATCCATCCCTGTGCGAAGGTAATGCGGCAAGGGGGATCTACTTCTAGTAAGTAAGCAAAATCTGCATCCAATTGGCGTGCTTGTTGGGGACAATCTTTTTGATCCAAGTAAGAAAATAGATAGTCGAGCACATCTTCATCGAGGGCAGTTGCGAGAGACTGAACTCGTTCAAAATGACGAAAATCTTTGTAGGACAATTTAGCACTGGAACGAATTCCTAATTCAAAACCTTCTTGACGAACTTTGTTGAGGAGTACTTTTTTTTCTGACTGAAGGCGTTGGACTAGATTTTCGTCTTCGGCAACTTGGGTTTTGAGTTCTTCGATTGTAATAGCCATCTCTAATGCCTCCTGGCAAACTGCGGAAATATTGAAGCGTTGTTTAACGGGTTGAAGTCGAGCAAATAGTGACTCTGGAACTGCTATGGTGACTCTTTGACTCACAACTCCCTCCCGCGTTTTGTGTACATTTATACAGTATCAGGATTAATTGCATAATTGCTGGCAATTAAATAAATTGTTACATAACATACAGTTTCCTATGAGAAAGTATGCAACAAAGGGGCGCTAGCATAAGGCAGAGGTGTTCTCATCCTCCGGTTTTAAGTGTCCACTCAATAACCGACAATTCTGCAAACAGTCTACAAATCAACTTACCTTTGAATTCATAGAGTAAGTCTTGAGGACTCAGAAAATGCTTTGTCAGAATATAGATTTAATCCGAACTCTCTTCCAAAGCCGCTTAGCGACTCTTGAACATCTCTTGAAGTCAGCGACAACTCATTTTGGTGATGACGAGTCGTTCCTAAATAAGCGCATTGCGGCTGATATGTTGCCCTTCGGTACACAGGTTGCTTTCACCTGTAATCAACCACGTAACTTTGCTCTCTGGTGTGATGGCAAACCAGCGAATAATCTAGATCCAGATGTGACATCGCTCGCGCAGGCATACGAACACATAGCAAACACTCTTGAACTTCTTGTGGGTATTAACGCTGTTGATGCAAAGCTAGCTGAGGTAACGCGCATTGACTTAGGCCAGAGCCTCTACATCGAGTTATCTGGGAATGCTTATGTAAATGAATTTCTAATTCCAAACTTTTACTTCCATCTGGTTACGGCTTACGACATTCTTCGCATGGCAGGAGTGCCAATTGGAAAACGAGATTACATGATGCACTTGGTACCATTAATAAGAAAAGAATGAAGCCTAACAATCGTGGTGCAACAGATTATTTATTGTTGTCGCCCCTTAAAATCATAAGACCACGCTCTGTACTCAGGGCATGGTCTTCATTAAATATATTGAAAATTTAAGTGTTTCTCATACAATTTAATAGTAAACCAGGCCGTTTACGAATACAGCCGTAAAATTACGGATTACACAAGTTTATTTACTAGGTTTATCGCCGCAACTCCTCAACTGTACTCAAGGCTCTAACTGAAAACCACGTTGCTCCTGCTTTCGTTCCCGTTGCAATTGCTCTGTTTCTTGTGCTTCTATTAACAACTGCTGCCATCGTTGAAAGAATTGTATATCAGCTTCAGTCAACCGCCCTCGTTCTACAGCTTGCCAACTATTATCCTTATATATAGCCCTCATCAACTGCCTCGAATCGCTATTCCTTACCAATACCAATTCATCTTCATCCCAACCAGCCGTATACTGCTTACTTTGATGTTCGTTTTCACCAATATGATGCAGGTAATTACTAACAATTTGCGCCACAATTCTAGTCCGCTTTAACTGTACTTCTTCAACATCTGCTGGTAAGCGATCGCTACCTCTTTGAATAGCCCGATCGTGTCCGCTACAATAGTTGACACCTTTATACTTTTGAAGTCCGGGAAAAGTGTACTCCCTACCCAAATGAGTACCGCTAATTGCAATGCCATCTAACTGATAGGAAATACCGTGATTGCCAGTGTGCGTGTAACCAACCCTAACATCAATTCCTTCATTTTTAAGTCGATTAATTAATTGTGGCATCGTCGGACAATCAGTTGCCGCTTCATCAATATAATTCTGCAACTTCTCGCGTACGCTGTCTTCTCCAGTCCTCTGTCTCTGTCGCCATTCTCCAGTTGTGGGACTTCTTCTATCTTTTTCCCAACTAGAATGCGCTGCTTCCAGTTGATAATCTCGTTCTAGTTGGCGAATCAGTTGTTCGGAACGTCTGTAGTCCCAACCGTCATGTACACATTCTCCAGTTAACTTGATTCTACTGGCAACTATGTGGATGTGGTCGTGAGAGCGATCGACATGACGAACTATCACATATTGATTATCATTAAAGCCCATTCCGTTGAGATAATCTTGGGCAATGGCAATCCATTTTTCATTATCCAACTTTTCTCTAGCTGGTACTGATAAAGAGGCATGATAAACCACTCTTTCTACTCTGGGATTCAATGCCTTTAAAAAGCGAAATTCAGCAGCTAATTCGCGTGGGTTTTCACCAACCATGTTACCGCCAATCAATTGTGCTCCTTCTTTATCGAACAGGTAGTTGAGCAATCCCCGAAATCCCCTACCTTTAACTTGCTTCCCAATCATCGCCATCCTCTAAGTCTGCTATTACATCAATTTCAACTAGTTCTCTTCTGACTTGTTTGAGCAGGATTTCCAAATTTTCCAGCAGTTTGGGATTGGCAGGTGGAGTTTGACCCAACTTAATAGCGGCGTTAGCAGCTAGAGTTAGTTGGTTTAAATTGATGCTGATTTTGGTTAATTCTCTGTAAGTGTCGGCTGCGATGTGCGTTACCTTGCGCGGTAATTGTTGTTTGAGCGTACTAGCTCGAAATAATTCACTCAAAGAAAGTCCAGTTTCTTGAGCTTTTACTTCAGCTAATTCTCGCTCTTTCTGTGTTAGCCGAATGATAATTCTCTTGGAACGTTGCTGCTTGCTCAATTAACCATACCCAAATTGTGCTACGAGTGTCTTCCTGTTGGCAAGCTTGCTGCCCCGACAATGCTGTTAGAAGTGCAAATGTATAAACATTGGCATGGCTTGCTCTCCAATACGACCATAGCGACGCTCTCGACAAACCAGTATCATCCAAATGGTCGAAATGGGTAGGAATTCGGAAAAAAACACCGCAAATACTGAATTTGGCACAGTAAAAAATGGAATTAAGTGGGTTTAAGGCGACTAAACCTCGCTAATCGAATCTGGCTTGGCACAGATATTGGCTAATATCTGTGCCAAATTATGTAGTTTCTAAGCTGAGTACAATTACTATTTTTTTATTTGGAGGAAGTGTGAGGAAGTAATTGGGCTACCAACTATCGCCGTGAGTTGGTGCTTTCTCGCGTCATTGCTGCCATCTTGAGTCCCGCTCTAGCAAGCGCTGCCGTTCAGCTAGACGTTCATCGCTATTTAACTGAAGTAAATTCACAGTCGTGCGCCCTTCTGGAGTCAGTCCCACAATCGTTACTTCCTCAAGCCGGAAGTGTTCGTTCCATTCCTGTGTACGTGGGTTGAAGAGAAAACTAAAAGCTTTTGTCTGTGGGTCGAACGAACCGAGGTCACTACCTTTGTGACGATTGCAGCGCCAGCAGGCGAGGGCTAGATTATCGGCATCGGTGGCACCGCCGTGTTTTTCTGCGATCACATGGTCAACTTCGTGGGGGAAGAAAGCCACGCTCGCTGGAAGTAGGCAATACTCGCATCTATAGTTGGCTCGCTCTTCGACGAGGCGGCGCAGTGCAGCAGAAATATAGGTCATGCTGAAGACCTGGTTATATAAGGCAGGCTACCAGTTTTGAGCATGATGACCAAATGTTCGATCCGTTCGTACTCATCGAGTTCCATACGCTCTGCTTCTGTGAGTTCGTCTGCGCGGAGGCGGGCTAGCAGGGTACGCAGGCGTTCCTGCATCTCCGGTGTGGGGCCAAAGGCGGCAATTTGTTCGGGGGTGGGGTTACTGGCTAGAAAGTTGAGGATGTAGCGGTAGATGTGGGCTGGTAGTGCAGGTTGTTGAAGGCTCAGGGCAAGTAGCTCCGGGAGGCGATCGCCAAGGAGCTCCAGTTGGTCAGAAAGTTCGGACGGTACTTCTAGAGTAATTCGAGCCACAGTCTCACTCCGCGTTAATCAAATCGTTGCAGCTTTTTTCTTGCCATCATTACGATAGCAACAAAATTAAGGAATTTAAGACACTTAATTCTGTCAGCTTTCAATCAGGCTTTTACAGAAAAATGCTGACTCAAGGCAGCGATCGCTGCCCATTAAACTTTGACTAAATCACCTGTACAGTGAATCGGTAAACGTTCCTGATAAGCTTTAATAGCTAAGATATAATCACGATCGGTTAGTTCGGTTTTTATTTCTTGCAATTCTTCAAAAATTGTACATAGTAAAGTAATTTCTCCACTTAATTTATCAATTAATGGAGTAGCAATTTGTATGACTACACCTTGCACGGTGAAGTTGGGACAATTGGTAATGAATTCGCTTAGTATATCAACTTGGTCACGATTTTCTACTGTCGATAATGTTTTTAATATATCGCTGATTCTTTCGGCATAATGTCCTAAATCATGTTGCAGAGGTAGCAAAATTTCATATTCAGGAGCAGCATCTTTTTTTAGTCGCCAAATTGCCCCAGCATCATTATAAATCCGCCCGGTTTCATGCCAACCTGTTGCTTGCAAGTGTGCTTGGATTACGTTAGGGTTAACGGTTTTGAGAATTTGACTATCTTTAATAGTGACTTTCATGGCAAACTTCCAAAACTTATGCGTTGAATGATGCCTTGGAGTGCATCAGGCGTAAATTGATGACTATCTTCGTCATAATCCAATTCTGGAGGAGATTGAGTCAGAACTTGAACGCGATCGCCTACCAAACCATAACCCAAACTTCTATAATTCGTGCCCAGCCCAGAACGCAGTGTAATGCGATTTGGGTTAATCATACGCTGCTCGTTGCGTTTATTTCGATTCGTTGCGTTGGCTTCGATTATCGTCTATAGTGGGGATGACATGGAGCGAGTGAGAGTGAGCAATTTCAATAGATAAAAATAGAGAGAACTGTATGGCAATTTCTACTGCTTATAACAAACCTACAATTCCCACAGAAGAAGATGCCAAGCTTTCTGAACAGAGTAGCCGGATTTTGGCTCCTTTGATTCGGTTAGCGCAATCTAAGCCCACTCAGCAACTTAAAGTAGTTGAAGAAAATGGCACTGAGCAGGTAGTTGAGATTCCGGCAACAGCTTTTCACTTACTAGTGGATATTCTTTCACAGATGGCTCAAGGTAATGCAGTAACACTGATTCCTATTCACGCAGAACTGACAACTCAAGAAGCCGCAGATATTTTAAATGTTTCACGTCCGTTTCTGATTAAGCTGATTGAATCGGGTGAATTACCTTATCGGAAAGTTGGACGGCATCGCCGTATTTTCTTTAAAGATGTCATGAAATACAAGCAACAAATTGACAATCAACGGATGCAAGTTTTAGATGAACTTGTCGCTCAAGCCCAAGAGTTAAACATGGGTTATGACTGATGTATCCTTCAAGTTTTACGGCACTTTATGATGCTTGTGTTTTATATCCCGCACCGTTACGAGATTTTCTTGTCCAGTTGGCATTGACTGATTTATTTAGAGCAAAATGGACAGACCAGATACATGAAGAATGGATCAGGAATGTGCTAAAAAATCGCCAAGATTTGACGATAGAACAATTAACTCGGACTAAGGAGTTGATGAATAGTTATGTGCGTGATTGTTTGGTTATAGACTACGAATACCTAATAGAATCAGTTGAATTACCCGATCCAGATGACCGTCATGTTTTAGCAGCAGCAATTAAAGCGGGTGCGGATGTAATTGTTACATTCAATCTTTCAGATTTTCCCGAAAACATTTTGCAGAAGTACGATATAGAACCGCAACATCCCGATGAGTTTATTTCTGATTTGGTCGATCTGAAACCAGGTAAAATAGTTGCAGTAGCAGAAATTTGCCGACAGCGATTAAAAAATCCTCCCAAATCTATTGATGATTATTTAGAAACTTTATTGCAGCAAGGGTTGAGTATTTCTGTGTCAATGCTTCGGGAAATTTACAATGATTTTTAATACTTTATTGTTTAGTTGCGAGTAGAATAACTAAGAAGTGATTGGCACTTTCTCAAAGGAGACAACTATGGCAGTAGCAGGAAAATTGGAACTTACCATTAAAATCAACGACTTTCCCACCAATGTCGAAACGGTGGACAACGGTTGGAAAAAGTTTGAAGTTGATTGTGATGGTCGAATTGCTAGTATTACAGTCAAACCAAAAGTATTTAAGAAACTAGAAGAAGCACAAGCGAATTATCCGATGTGGGTAGCAGCGATCGCAGGAAAAATGGGCGAACTAACTGATAAAGGATTTGTGCTGAACGAGCCAAATATTCAAGTTTTTGAACGTAAGCCGAAAGCTCCTAAAGAGCCAGTTGCTACACCATCTGCTGAATAAATATTATGAGGAAATCAGGGAATTTTTAACTACTTGGGACAGCAAAGATTACTGCTGACATCGCAGGTTTGGGGAACATAATCACCAGAACTCGTCCACTGTGGACATTGGTTATTAACGCAGGAACCAGTTGGCACGCTGCCGTTGGAACATTTCAAACTGCTTAACAGTTGGCAAGAACCTTCCACACAGGTATAGCCTGTTGGACAAGGGTTTGCCGAGTCGCACGTAGGAGAAAGCGCATTACGCGCACAACATCTACCTCGACCATCATTTCCTGCTTTTGGATCGCAGGCGTAACCACTATGGCAATAAAGACCGTCAGTGCCATCAGTATCTCTCAAGCAAGGTGAGATGGCGGGTTCCCCCCAACTGCAATATCCTAGAGTTTGCGCTTTAGCAGGAGTTGGGAGTAACAACAATAAAGCCACGATTACAACCACACAAACACGAAAGAATGCTGGGTTTTTCATGAGTATAGGTCAACAAATATTGACTTGAGGATACTATTTTTCTAAAGCCAACAGTTTGTATTAAATTTCGTAGTTATCTTTCAAAAAAGAATCTATAACACTTTCCATCAAATCAAATTGATTGGCATTCTTATTATCCTGCCAATGCTGAAGTGCCTCGATATTTCTAAAAGTTAATGCCGCCTTTAAGCGACCTATTCCTTCCTCATAAATGTAGAGTGGAATTTCTTCTATTTCTGGTAGCGGTTGTTTCGCTTTTTCTGACCAGCAAGCCTGCAACGCAGCTAATCTACCTTCCAAGTCAGAGTGTTGACTGCTAATTTCAGCCATCAACTTAGCCGTTTCATTCGGGTCAGGAATTAATATATCATCTCGGTCAAAAAAGTAGTCGTAAGGAGGTTGTAATAACTCTTTATTTGATGGATCGTTACCATCAAATAATCTATTAACTATTCTAATTTTAGTAACTTTAGCTGCTCGTCTATTAATTCTTTTATCGAAAAACTCAATAGCTTTTACTGCCCGCTCAAAAGAACGAACCTCTAACAACATTTCGTTATCTCGAAAGAAAAAATCTCCGATTACGATCGGGCGATGTTCTTTAGAAAGTTGATTATATGAAATTTCAAATCTTAGTTTTTTGGCTTCATGTTCGTACTCCCATCGCCACCGATTTAGTTGAGATTCAAAATATACACATTTCAGCTTTTGGAAAGCTCCTATCACAGTTTTCTGGTTGAACACCTGATAATATATTCTGACTGGCTGCTGTGCTTCTCCAGTCAACGTGGTAATTAAATATCGATCGGATTTCATAAATAAACGCTAATCAGTGTGGGAAATTTTATTAAATCATAACTAAATAGTTACCCCTTGGTGACAGCAGTAAGATTAAATATGTATAAAGCCATCCGAGGAAGACATGATGAACCTTCCACTTACCGATCTATATGAAACCGACTTTTACGCTTGGACACAAAAACAAGCTGACTTATTGCGTCAACGTGACCTAAATAATCTTGATCTGGAAAATTTGATTGAGGAAATAGAATCTTTGGGTAAACAAGATAAACGAGAATTAGTAAGTCATTTAAAAATTTTGATTGCTCACTTACTAAAATGGGAATTTCAACCTACCCATAGATCTAGAAGCTGGGTATTTACAATTCGTGAACAACGCGAAGAGATTGAAGACCTTTTAGAAAGAAGTCCTAGTTTAAAACCTTATCTGTCAGAAGCAATTGAAAAAGCTTACAAACGTGCGATAACTTTAGCAGCTAAAGAAACAGGGATGAAACTTCGAGAATTTCCTTCTCTCGTTCACTATACCTGGGAAGCAATAGAAAACTCTGACTTTTTACCCGGAATTCACCTTGATTCTGATGACGACTTACTTGATTAACAGTTGAGGACGGAATTAATCATATAAACTTCACTGCTGTTTCCAGCTTATTCCTGCATCCCTTCGTATAACAATCGGGCAAATAATCGCGCACCATCATCTTTTTTCAGTTCATTGTAAGAAGGCGGTTGTCGAATACCAACCACTCGCAAATCTGATAATAATTCAGGATGAAATTGGCAGGTAAACGAACGCCGAATTAGTTTACTTTCAAAATCTTTGTAATTGATACAAGTAGCCGAACATTCCGTCAACACCTCGCCTTCATGAGCAGTTGAACAAAGTATTTCGATCGTATATGGCATTTGCATCAGCCAGGATAAAGAACTTCCGGCTAAAATATGACGGTGGGGAATAATGGTATTGTGTAACAGAAGATATGCCCAGTTAGCAAACAATATTGCTTCTTCATTCACTTCATCAGAATGAAACATAGCAATATTCAGTTCGTGTTCGTACTCGATCGAAGTATCAATTACCCCTTTGAACTCATCCGCCGTTACTTCATGGGCTGTAATTAACTCTTGGGGAATTCCCGATGTTTCACTATTAGGAGATTGATAGTGAAGTAACTGGCGATCGCCAACTTCTTTAAATTCATTAGGCGCAACAGCAAATTCTGGTTCGTGCCAATTTTGGGCAACTACATTACCATTTTTTTTCTTAACTTGTAGAGAATTACCAACACTTTCAATTTGCTGACAAACAGTTTGCAATGCTTTTAGAGCTTTACCTTGAGGATCGCGTTGTAATTCTGTTAAATTCAGCACTTGTTGCACAGCTTTCTGAATTAGATGAATATGTGCTTGGGCTGCTAATTGATGACTTAAACAAATAAAAATTGCTGGCGCACTAGTAGGCGAGCGCGATAGTAATAATTTCTCTACAAATAAGTGTAATTCTGCTAGTGAAGACTTACTTCCAGCAAAGGTAGAAGCATCTCGCACCGATGGTTCGCCGCCTTCTAGCACTACCGCTAAACCAGAAGAAATCACAGGAATAACTGTTTCTGGATCTAGCAATCCTGATGACCATAATGGGAATAAAATTGAGTCACAATCAGCAATAGTTTGAGCGATATAAGCAACATTGATAGAAGCACGGACGTGCTCTCCTAATGGGTTATAACCAACGTGGTCCCAGGGTTCAACGATCGCGATCGCATTGCGAAATAGTCGCGGGTGTTTCATCAAAAATTCAAAGTCTTCCTGAGAGTTAATCACTTTTTCTAGTGGCTGACCTTGACCCCAGTCAAAACTACCATTTTCAGACAGTAATGATTTTTCCAGCAAAGGGTTTTCGGAATGGCGATACCGCTACGCGACGCTATCGCGAACGGCTAAAAAATGTCCTAGTAAAATATGTACCGATTCAAAGTCTGAACAACCTTGACTTAAATAACCTGGTGTTAGTCGCCAATTTTCTTTATCTGGTGAACTCTTTAATTCATTAATATTCAAGTTGCTTACTCATTAACGACACCCAAATTGTGCTATGGATGTCTCTCTTTTGGCAAGTCTACCACTGCAACAATGCTGTTAAAAGCACAAATGTATAAACAAAGGCATGGCTTGCTCTTCACCAAGACCATAGCGACGCTCAGTATCATCCGAATGGTCGAGCTGGGGGTTATTCGCCAAAAAAATGCCGCAAATTAGTGATTTTGGCACAGGTTTGGCACACTTAGGTATAGGTTTAAGTGGGTTTGAGGCGACTAAAACTCGGTCATTATGTAGGGCTTGGCACAGTTAATCGCCAATATTTGCGCCGAATTGTGTAGTTTTTGTGCTAAGTACAACTATCATTTTTACGTCTTTTGGTGGTGTGAGAAAAATACTCTGAAAAATTAGCGTATTGTTCAGGTAATTTAGGTGAAAAATTTGGATGAGCGATATCTATATCTGCGTAGATTGCGGTGGTTCTAATACCAAAGTTGTCTTTAAAACCAAGACGATGCACAAACCTGAATACTTGATGATGCCACCACAAGTCGAACCAATTTCTGCTGATAAACTAAAGAGCTATCAAGAACGTCAGGGCTGGATAGGTAATCCCGCACCGGAACAACAAGCTTGGTTGTTAGTTGGGGAGAAGATGTTTGTCGTTGGTGCTTTCGCTTCTAAATTCGACCCGACCGATCGAATTAGCGAACTGAAATATGAAAATGCACTGTACAAGGTACTAGCAGCAATTGGAGTAATTGTTCAAAAGTACAAGCTATCGACTAAAAAATTACTCAACATAGAATTAGCAATTTTGCTGCCTTGGAATGAGTATAGCGATCGACAACGTTTCCAAAAACAAATCGAAAAGTTTCTAGCTGATTATTCGTTCCGCGGTCAAAACATTAGAGCGAATTTGACCAATTTTTTCTGCCGTCCTGAAGGTGGTGGATTAGTGGCTTCTCGTGTTAGGGAACAAGGTGTACCTTGGTTGCAAGAAAGGCGATTGGGTGTGTTGATGTTCGGTCATCGAAATACAACTGCGCTTTATTTTGACCGAGGGGAACTTAAATCAGGGGATAGTCCGTTAATTGGCTTCTCAACAATGTTAGACCAAATTATAGATATGACTTCTGGTTTAACTCGTGATAGTTTGGCAATGGCAATATTCAAAGGAATTCAAGAAGCATCTTCAGAAATTTATCGAATAGAACAACAAGGTTATTCGGAAAAAGCTCGCACTTACCATCCTAATTGGGAAAAACTAAATGCAATCAAAGCTTTGGCTAGTGCTAAAGATTTGGGATTAAAGGAACAGGAGGTTATTGATATTGCTAAAGCCATTAAAATTGCTACGATTGATTATGGAGAAAAAATTGCTAAATGGCTCACTAAGGTTTTTCCAGAACCGTTAGATGAAGTGATTATTGGTGGTGGTGCTGCTAAATTCTTGGAACCGGAATTAGAGCAGTATTTCAATTGTGAACCACAAATAATTCGCGAACATCACACTGATAAAAAAGTTCGGGCATTTAGTTACCAACAGAGCGATTGTAACCAGGCTTTTACACCAATTGTTTGGTCGGCTGGCATCGGCAATCTAGTAGAAAAAACTTTTAGTTTGGGAACAAGAGAGGATGAAGAAAAGGCGTTAACGTTCCGTTTGGTGGATGCTTACGGCCTTTACGATTATATGGTTGCTAAAGTTATGGAGGGGCCAAAAAATGTCCAGAAGAGTGCGTAAAAGTTTGAGTTTGCGGTTACAACCTTATGAGGGAACGCCTTTGGCTGAAATTGCTTCTTATTTGAATTCTCTTGATAGACCAGAAGCTAATCAGCGAGTGGGAGATATTCTGACATTTTTATTGCCCATAGCCAGGAAATATAGTGGAGAATCAACTGAGGAGGTGGAAAAGGCTTATTGGAGTACTTATGCAACAATTGAAAGGCTTTTTTACTTGATGGCGCAAGAGTTGAGAATACAATTGCCCCAAGTACAAGTTCAGCCTGGGACAGGGATAGTAGCGAATATATCTGTGAATGGTAATAAGCTTGATGTGGCATCTGTTATGGAGTGGCAAGAAATGCCTGTTCCTCAAATTATGGGTAAAGGGACGGTGGCTGATGTCGATGCTTTGTTTGGGGATTGAAAGCTAAAAGTTAGTGAATTTAGCCATAAAACAGAGGCACAAGTAGTGGCAATGTTAATGTTTTGTTATCAAAGAATAAGCGAAAACAATTGGCTAATTCACTAACAATTTGGAGTATCAGTTAGCTAGTTTTTTACAATAAAAAGGGGGTTTTCCCCCTTGCCATAGTTTGAATTAGTGGTCAATCGAGGGGTGGGTGGTGGGCAAAGAATTAACCTGACTTTTTGAGCCAGGTTTTGATAGTTCATGAATGGTTAAATCATGTTATTGATTGCGTTCAAGTCGAGCGCGAATCTGCGCTTTGTGTTTAGCGCGTCGTTCGCGTACTGCATCAATGTCAGCTAACCCATATAGCCTGCGGGCATATTCGAGAAGTTCTTTGAGAGTAGCATCAGCATAATCAATTCGGAATTGTGCGTTATGTTCTTTCCAATCGAATTCGATTTCACCGTTGCTAAAACGAGCTTGAGCTTCAAGTTCGCGTCCGCTTTCTTCCCGCAATACTTCGATTAACATTAAGCGGCGTTTTTCATCGATTGAAATTACACGATCGAGCGCCTTGGTTACAGTTTGTTTGCGAGTGACAGTTGCAGTAGCCATTTGTTCACCTTTAATTTCGGTTGAATTGTTCATCAACACCGCAGCAATCGCTGCACTTAACAATTCAATTTTTTAGTTGTCGGATTTTGTAGTTAAACTGATAAAAAACTTCCCCACTACCAAACTAACGGTAGTGAGGAATTAGTTATTAATTAGCAAAATTTGAATTTTAGCTATGGTAGCGACTTATTCCAAATCGTCAATTTCATCATCAACATCAGCATCTTCATCCACATATTGTGAGCTTGAAATAGCTCCAATTTCGCTGCGAGCAATCCGTTCGTTGCGGATACCTCGATGCTTGGCACGACGAGCGCGAATTGCATCCATATCGTTCAATCCGTACAATATACGAGCAGCACGCATCAATTCTTTGAGTGGTGTGTCGCTATAATCTGCACGAAACTGAATGTTATGTGTTTCCCAATCAAATTCAGTGCCGTTAAAACGAGCTTCATTATTTAGCTCTCTTCCCGATTCTTCCCTTAAAACCTCTAACACCATTAAACGCAGTTTCTCGCTATAATTAATGCACTTATCGAGTGCTTTAACATGAGCTTTTTGAGCTTTGTTGGTATTAGCTGTATTGGTTTTACGAGCTTTATCAGTTGTAGCCATTTTGCCGTTTTCCTTAATTCAGATTAGTTCATATCCACAGCAGCGATCGCTGCTATTTCCACTTCAATTCAATTCAGTTCAACATTGCTGTTGAGCAGCTTAAAAAAATTACTCTGCTAATAAATAGCAGAGCAATTTACGATTAAACTATGAGGAAATAGATAGCGAATGAAGCAGATTAATCTAGGTCTTCTTCGTCCTCTTCTTCATCAGCATCCATTTCGTCCTCAGTATCGGAATCATCTTCTTCTTCACTGTCCGAATCTTCTTCACCGTCTTCGTCCAAGTCTTCTTCGGAGTCGTCGTCTTCCTCATCTTCATCGGAGTCTAAATCATCAAAATCATCGGATTCATCTTGCTTGTTATAGCTATTGCGTTTAGCGAGGGATTCTTGATTAAATTTGACCAATCCTTTAATCGCTTCAGTAGGGTCAAGCTCGAAAACGTCGTATAGTTTTGCCATAACAAGAGCAATGACTTGGATATCGTGGCGCAGTGCATCCGGCTGTCCAAATAAGGCAGGAAACACTTCGTTATTCCAACGTTGCCAATTCATTGTTTTGCCGTTTTTTTTCAACTGCGCGGCAATATCCAATCCGAGCTTTTCTTTGGTGGCATGACCTATTTTAGTTTGCAGTCGTTTTTCTCGAAGTTGAATTTTGACTCCAAACTTTTTCAGGATAGTAGTTCGGACGCGAACTAAAAGTGCATCTGCCTGCTCTTCAATAGTAAGTGCTGGGCGACTGCTGCCGTTACTGCCGTTAGATTGAGAAGCTGTTGCTCGACTTTTGGAATTAGCAGTAGCACCATTGCTTTTGCCATTTGAGTTACTCGTTACGTTTAATGAACGCGAGCCGTTTTTAGTAGTTGTAGCCATGAAATTTGATTTTAATTACACTACTTCACGGCTATTTGCGCCGCTAGGCGCTATCAAATTTCACTAATTATTCGATTAAATTCAATTAATTCAAAGATTACAGCTATATTGCTTTGGTAATCAGCCAGAATGCGTAAATTAATTAATTAGTTAAATGAGTCGATTCATCCTGAAGGATTGGAATTACCTGGGTGGTTGTTAGACAGTTGGTTGATGGCAAGCATAACAAAAGCTGGGTTAATCGAAATAGTAAGCCGTGAGTATTTCTTGAAGTGGTATGCGTACTATTAACGATTGGCTGGGGTTGGCAAAAAAAAGCATCAAGATTGTCGGATTAGAGTATTACACTACTGACCGAAATAAGGTATTGACACAGTTTTATCAATGGGGACAAGAACTGCAATTACCTGTTCTGTTTTGGAACTCTGGTTATAGTTGTTTTCAGGAAGTTATTAGTAGGGATGGTAAGTGCATTTTACAAAATACTGACTTTTCTCTAGATGCGGATGTACCTCAGTTTTTATTAGAAAAAGGGAGAGAAGGCATTTATCTTCTTGAGGGACTTTTAGACTTTGAAGAACACAGTTATACTCGTGCATTTCAACTAACGAATGCTTATTATCACTTATCTTGGTCTAGCACTCGTCAGTACTGGGTAATGCTGGAAAACTACATTCAGTTACCAATCAACTTGCAGCCTTTGATTCCGGTACTGACTACCCCAATGCCCGATCGCGAAACTGTGCAAAGGATAGTAACATCTTTTTATACTCAAAACCAGATTTGTGATAGTTCAAGTTCAGCACTTGTTCGAGCTTGTCAGGGATTACCTGAAGGTGAAATCGAGTTGGTGTTGGAACGGTCGTTACCATTTGCTTATACAGTAGAGAAACTGGCAGATTTGGTACTCGACCATAAGGTTAACAAGCTGCGGGGGCGCGGTTTGGAGTTTATTGCCAAACCGGATGTTCCGAATGCAGGTGGTCTAGACCTTTTGGATGAGTCGCTTTCCCAGGTCGCTTCTCTGCTGCGTCCAGAAGCTCAAAAATACGGTTTGAAGTTTCCCAAGGGAATGATCCTTTGGGGGCCACCGGGTACTGGTAAAAGTTTGAGTGCTAAACTTGCGGCTAAGAAGATGGGAGTGCCACTGTTAGCGGCTGATTGGGGTTCGATTGTTGGTGCTTCTAGACCTGATTTTGCTCTGCGCGAACTTCTGGAACTGACTCAGGCTTTAAGTCCTACTATTCTCTATTGGGATGATTTTGATAAAGGTTTTGCGGGGTGGGATTCTAATGCCGATGGTGGTGTTTCTCGGCGCTTGTCGGGGAAGTTATTAACTTGGATGCAGGAACACGAATATCCAATTTATATTGTGGCGACTGTTAATCGTTTGGGGATGTTACCGCCAGAATTAATTCGTCGATTTGATGATATTTTCTTTGTTGATTTGCCTCATGAAGGGGCGATGTATGAAATTTTCAATCTACATTTACAAAAGTATTTTCCAGAATTTCGTCATGCTTCTATTTCGCCTTGGACGGATGATGAATGGCGAATTTTGCTAAGGGATTATAGGCTTTGTACGCCAGCCGAAATTGGTAATGCAGTGAGAAAATGTGCTGAGGAAATCTACTATCGCCATCAGGTACAAGGTCAACAGCCGGATGAGTTGAAGGTAACGTTGGATGACCTCCGGCAACAGCGTTATCAGTTTACGCCATCGATGCTGCGTGATGAGGAGCAGATTCTGGCAATTCGCAATCAAGCGACTTATGCTAAATCGGCTAGTGGGGAGGATCGATCGCGTTTTTCTCTTCCGCTACAAGAATTGTTTGGTTAGCGGATCTTGAGCAAATTTTAGTTTAAAACACCACTCCACTCACGTAAAAAAGGTAACAAGAAAGTAATTGGTGCTTGTTCTTCAACCTTAACTCTTAAAGCAGTCGTAGTACCAGGAGTAAGCTTCATATTTGGGCCTTTGGAAGAAGACCATTTATAACCACTAAAATTACTTGATTCTGATACTAATTCAGCAATAACTTCCACTTTTGCCGTCTTACCAGTCAATGTATCTGCAAGTTCAGCATTACCTAATTTAGAAACAGCAGTACTAGAAGTAACCGGATAAGCAGAAACAGATTTTACAGTAGCTACAATACCTCCAAATCGTTCTCTTTTTACAGTATCTGGTGTAATTTGCATAGTCATTCCTGGTTTAATTCGTTTACCATCTTTGACATCAAAGTAAGCAATACTAGTTAGAGCAACCTTACCTTGTTCTTGAGTTTGTAAACTACCAAGGCGCGTTCCCGGGCTTACCACTTGTCCTTCCACTGCACTAACTTCCAAAATACACCCTTCTTGAGGGCTTTCAATTTGACTACGCTCTTTGATCTGTTGTTCAATTTGGGCAATAGTGCGATCGACCTCCGCGATTTCATTTTTTCGAGTATTTAATACTTGTAAATTTTCCTGCTCTAATCGTTTGTTACGAATATCTAATTCTTGCAATTGAGCTTGGATTTCCGCAATTTGACTACGATTATCTCGAAAAGTTTTTTCAGTGCTAATTTCCTGGGTATTAAGTTGCTGTAATTGAGTTTGAATATCAGAAACTTGACTACGGTTTTCGCGGAAAGATTTATCAATTCCAACTTCTTTACTATTTAATTCCTTTAACTGAGCTTCAATGCTAAAAATTTGCTGGTGATTTTCCCGATAAGCATTTTCGGCTTCTAAAATTGTATCCAGTGAAATCGCACCTTGAGCTTGTAATTGTTTTCGTTTTTCTAAGCGCTGTTTTAATACTGGACTTAAATCTTTAATATCTTTAAGTTGTTGCTCAAGAGCACGACGTTGTTGCTGGATAGCGCTTAAATCTCGTTCTTTAGTAACAAACGCTAAAGCTTGGATATCTTGAAGACGTTGTTGTAAAGTTTGACGTTGTTGTTTAATAGTAGCTAAAGCTTGCTCTTTAAGCGTGGGAGAAAGAGATTGCAAATCCTGTAGTTTTTGAGTAAGACTCTTGCGAGTAGTTGCGATCGCTTCTTGCTCAACTTGAGTCCGCTGTGTTTGCAGTGAATTACTATTATCAGCTTGTAAAACTAACTGTTGACGTTTAGCTTGTTGTTGTTTAAGTTGTTCTTGTAACTCAGTAGGCTTAATTGTTCCTAAAATTTCGCCTTTTTTGACACACTGATTATCTTTAATTGATAAAGATTCTAATTGTCCAGCAAGCGGGGATTGTAACTCAACAACTCTTTGTGGTGAAATTAATACTCCTTGTCCTGTTACAGTCAAAGGAATTCTACCAACGAAGCTCCAAACTAGCGCCATTACTGTTAATCCACCCACAGTTAAAGCCGGAATAAAATCTTTAGGTTTTACCACCTGCATAAGTTGATCGAGGCGTTCGGGAGAAGTTACAGATTCTAAAGATTGTTGTTGATTTGAATTATCATTTATATCAGAAGAAGTCATAGTATTTAATTTCCTTGTAGTCGATTTATCATCCATTTAAACCTGGTTCCAGCTAGTAGAGTTACCTCTAGAACGTCTAGTGGGATTTCATCTTCATACTCAATATCATCTAATAATTCTTGGTCTTGGCTATAAGCTTTTTGACCAAAACCACGTTGAACTAAACCTTCCCGTAAACGGTCAATTAATACTAAAGAGATAGCCCGATAAAAACGAGTTGCAAAACCGCGATCGCTCTGAAATTTTTCTCTTAATAATTCTTGCGATACAGCTAATATTAAAGAATTTTCCGCACATTTAATACTTGCTGAAGCGTTACCTGATTCTACAAAAGACATTTCCCCAACAATCTCTCCACTCGCCCGTCGAGCTAATTCTTTTTCTACTGATTTACCATCAATAATCATGGAAAATATAACGGCTAAATTTCCTTGTAATAAAAAGTACAAAGCTTCAACAGGTTGGTCTTGTTGAATTAAAACTGTTCCAGCAGGAGCATTTTCTTTCCGACCGCGAGTAACCATCCAATCGATATCATTATCATTAAGGATAGCGAAAAGAAATAGCACTTTTCGTAATGCTTGTCCCGGAACTATTTTGCTTTGTGCTAGTAATTTAGAAAGGTTACGCAATCGAGAAGATAAAATAGCAGCAAATTCTTGATAAAGTCGAGCCGCAAAATCTGGATCTCGCTCAATTTTGATTTGCAACTTTCGTTTAGATAGAGCTAATATTTGGCAATATTCAACTGTTTTAACTGTAGCAGAGGGAAGGCGATCGTCAATAAAGGACATTTCACCAATAACCTCACCTTTCCCACAACGAGCAATTTCTTGATCGCTGTCATAATTATGCTGAGAAATTAGAATAGCTACAGTGCCTTCGAGGATAAAATAAATTGAATCAGAAGATTGACCTTCTTGAATCAAAACTGTACCGATAGACACTTCTTGATAAGTGCCAGTTTGAGTTATCCACTCTAAATCAGGAGGTTGGAGAACTCTTAAATTTTCAAGTTGGGTTAGTACAGGTGACATACGTTAGTTTCTATCTTAAGATTTTTCGGTATAGCTAAATTTAATGATCCATTATAAGCTTCTTTAGCAGCAGCATAATGATTCTCTGGTACCTAAATCTAAACCAAAGCGATTTAAAAATCGATTTTTAGTAACCCGCTTAATTAACCCAGCAATTAAAAAAACTATTACCGACTGAAAAGCTAAATTTACTATCAAACCTAAAGAAACTTTGATAGTTCCTAGATCAAACAAAGTCGCTGTGAATATATGAGATAGTTTTTGCAGAAATTGCTGGTTTTGTGGTGAAAAAAGATATTTGCTTAATTCCATCGTTAATTACTCCATAAAATTGCAAATATATGCACTAATCATTTTCATGTCAATTTGGCAAGCAATTGGGCTTCCATTTTACAAAGCCGATCGTCAATAAGAACTTTACTGAGACCGTAAGCGATTGCTTCTGTTAATTTGGAGCTTTAACTAATCTCCTATAAGAAAAGACTAAATACTTCTTTTGGTAGATGGCATCTAAGACTATATTAATTTTCGACAATTCGTTAATCTTTGCCAATAGGGTAATTACGTACTGGGGAGAGCTTTTACTGATTAAGGTTCGGTGTTATCTCAGTTCCTTTACTTTGCTTCGCCATTAATTTAGCAAACAAACCATCTTGATTAGCTAATTCTTCAAAAGTACCTTGCTGCACCACTCTACCCGCTTCAATTACGTAGATGCGATCGGCATTGCGAATAGTACTGAGACGGTGAGCGATCGCAATTCGCGTTACCTTCAATTTTTCCAAGCTTTCACTGACCATAGCCTGAGTCCGATTATCCAACGCACTAGTCGCTTCATCAAAAAAGATAACTCTTGGTTTCAATACCAACGCCCGTGCAATCAGTAATCGTTGCCTTTGTCCGCCTGACAAATTTGCTCCTCCTTCAGAAATTACAGTGTGCATTCCCATTGGCATTTGTTCAATATCTTCTGCAAACCCCGCCATTCGTGCTGCATCCCAAGCTTCCTCCATGCTAATTAACGCACCACCACTAATATTTTCAAACACCGTCTCGCTATTGATGCGCCCGTTTTGCAACACTACCCCTAATTGACGACGCACAGCAGAAATATCTAAACCTGATAAATCTTGCCCATCATAGTAAACAGTACCTTGTTCAGGAACATCAAAACCTAGTAACATTCGTAAAGTAGTAGATTTACCACTACCAGAAGGGCCAACAAAAGCAATAAATTCACCTGGTTTAGCTTCAATTGTTACATCATCAAGATTTAAAGGCCCATCTTGCCGATAACGAAAAGTAACGCGATCCAATTTGACATAACCAGAAAGTCTCCCTGG
Source organism: Floridaenema aerugineum BLCC-F46 (assembly GCF_041929345.1). Classification (NCBI taxonomy): domain Bacteria; kingdom Bacillati; phylum Cyanobacteriota; class Cyanophyceae; order Aerosakkonematales; family Aerosakkonemataceae; genus Floridanema; species Floridanema aerugineum. The sequence goes on along the minus strand of NZ_JBHFNQ010000206.1, from coordinate 45,567 downwards.
ATCGGCTTTGTTTAAATCCACTTCTGGCAATTCATCCATAATAGGTTTAGCGTGTTCCCACAATACTCCAATTTCCAACAAATCGATTAAATTATTACTAAGAGTAGTCACACCTGTAATAAAGATTGCAAAAGCAGTATTAAAAGCTAAAAATGTTCCCATAGATAAACCACCTGTTTCTGTTTGACTTAGCAAACTAGCAGTTATCCAAAAAATTATAATTGGGGTTAAATTAGATTGTAAAATATTAAAAACTGCAATTAAATCTTCAATCCCTTGGTTATCCCGCATCAATTTAAGTTGCTGTTGATAATACTTAGCCCAAAAAGCAAATGCTCGTCCTTCTGCACCTGTGGTACGCAGTTTAGAAATTCCACTAATTAATTGAATTGTTAACCCGTCAATTGTTCCTTCTATTTCCTCCATTTGGGTAGTTTTCTGGCGTTTGAAATAACCTGCGGTGCTAGTGGCAATAACAGTCATAAGCACAATTACAACAGCTACCGATGCTAGGGGAGGGCTATAAATAAATAGTAATCCCAAATTCAGCAAGGAAAACAAACTTTTAAATAGAATATCCAGCTTATCAGAACCTAGTTTATTGCGAATTTGGGTAATTGCATTGACGCGAGAAAGCATTTCTCCAGAAGAATAGTTCCGAAAGAAAGAAAGCCGCAATTTTAGCAATCGATCCCATACCGCAGTTTGTAAATTAAACAGAGAATAAATTCCAAACCGTGCTAAGTTAAATCCTTGTGCAAGTCGAAAAAGTGCTAGACCAAAACTAGCAGCGATTAGTCCTAAAGTGAGTTGAAGTAATAAGCCGCGATCAGCATCAGGAATTGCACTATCAATTAAAGTCCCCGTCGCTTGAGGAACAACCATTTCCATTAAAGCAGCAGCAATTCCTAATACAAAAATATTAAGGATTTCTTTGCCTGTACCACGAAGAGAATATTGAAATAAGGTTAATAAATCTAATTCTTTTTCGGGAAAAGGCCGATAAAACATATAAGCATTAGGAGACAACAGTTTAGCTGTGGCATTATTTAATGCTATATGCTGTTGAGTTACTGGGTTGTAAATTTCATAGTTGAGCTTGTTATTTAGTAGAAGTGCTACTGGAGTATTATCTGCTTGCAAATGAGCTAAAATCGGGCCACAATCTACTCGCCACCAGCGTTCTGTTAGCAACACTCGTCGGATTCGCATTCGGGAGGCACGAGCGATCGCTTCTAGTGGCTCTTTAACCCGCTTCATGTTCTCCGACTTGGCTGGGGGTTTAATTTGAATCCCCATTGCGTGTCCTACTGCTCCTGCGGCTGCTAGCAGGGGATCGGCGGCAAAAGCAACAGTAGATTGTTTGGGCTTAATTAGAGAAACAAAATCTGCGATCGCACCCGAAGTTACAGCTTGATTTAGGCGTTCCCGTTCTTGGAATTTTTCTAAATTTTCCAACTGATTTTGCTGTTCCAACTCTTGCCAGCAGGAGAGAAACTCTTGATTAAAATTATCTAAAACTGTTAGTTGAGTTTGCCAAGGTGCGTGTTCATAAATTTCTGGCGGAGGTAACAAAACGCCACTATGTTCAAATACACAACTTAAATGCTTAAACCAAGTAATTAATAGATTGTAACTCGATAATATATCTGATTTAAACTGCGAACGTTCAAAATGTACTAAAGTGGAATCAACTAAGGGAACTGCCAAAATACAGAGATTGTCTGGTGTTGATAAACTAGATAAATTTTTACTAAATCCAAATAATGCTTCGCCAATTTCTGTAGTAAACAAGTACTGTCGAGAACCTGACAAATTACCATTCTCGAATTTACCAATATAAACCGCTACTGAGCCTGATTCAATCATCCAGACTTTTTCAGAATCATCAAGTAACAATATTTCACCTTCTAGAACCAATTTTGAGCGATTCAAAGCTGGATACTTATTCTTCATTTTCTGCTTCCTCTTCGTGAACTAATTCAGCGTAGAATCCCCCCTTTTGGATTAGTTCGTTATGTTTTCCTCGCTGCACAACAACGCCGCGATCCATCACAATAATTTCATCGCAATCTTTAATAGAACTAAGGCGGTGCGCTACAATTAAACAACTACAACCTCTTTGTCGTAAGTTATTATAAATAAATTGTTCTGTTTCTCCATCTAAAGCGCTGGTTGCTTCATCTAAAATTAAAATTGTTGGATTATTAATTAGAGATCGAGCTATTTCTAAACGTTGGCGTTGTCCGCCGCTTAAGTTTGCACCTCCTTCTAATAACTCGCTATTATAACCACCAGGCATTGCCAAAATTATATCTTGAATTTTGGCATCAATACAAGCCCGACGAAGTTGGGAATCAGAAACTGTTGTATCCCATAAAGTTAGATTATCGCGTACAGTACCAGAAAACAAAAATACTTCTTGTTCGACAGTAGCGATCGAGCTTACTAAAACCGATCGAGAAATTGTATTTCTTGGTTTACCATCAAATAAAATCTCTCCTGACCAAGGTTCATAAAGTCCTGCTACCAGTTTAGCAACTGTCGATTTTCCCGAACCACTTCCTCCTACTAAAGCTACTCGTTGTCCAGGTTGAATTGTACAACTAAAATTTTCAATTAAAGGTTTATTAACTTTGGCATATCCAAAGGTAATGTTACGCAATTCAATATGTCCTTTTAAGCTAATCGGGGAATCAGAAAGTTTTGATTTTTGGGCTTTTACCTCTAAATCATTTTTAGCTAATAAAGTATCCGGGTCATTAGCTAAAACATCATCTAAGCGCATGATATTTCCTGCCAATGTTGGTAGAGTTGTGCCAAATCCCATCAGCTGATTAATTGGTGTCTGGAAACTAATTAATAGTGTTTGAAATGCGACTAGCATACCGATACTCATTTGCCCATTCATAACTTGCCAACCACCTACTGCTAAAACCAGTGTTGTTGTTAAGGCTGTTAATAAAATAGGCAAAACCTGGATAATTTCAAATACTACAGATATTTCTCGCTCAGCATTGGTTATTTTAGCAAAATACCCTGCCCACCGAGCAAAAAAGTCCGATTCTAAAGCCGATGCTTTTAAGGTTTCCATGCTTTGGATACCTGCGATCGACACTCCTTCTGTTTTCCCCCAGTATTTATCAGACTGCATAAAAGCTTCTTCTAGGAAAGCTCCAGTTTTGAACAGCGTAAAAATATTTATAAATGCTAGGAAAAGTGTAAGCGCAGTTAGCACCCAGTTATAGGCAAACATTACCAACAAGTAAATAACTGTCATCACTACGTTGATAATTGTTTCAGCCATACTGCCAGAAATTGCTTGAGCTACCTTGTCATTGAGCTTAACTCTTCCCCCTATTTCACCGGGAAATCTTTGGGTATAAAATCCAATTGGTAGCTTTAACAAATGCCAGAAAAATTGACTGGACATAGTTGCTGCTAATTTAATTTGTAGATGCCTAAGATAACGACGTTGTTGCGAAAATAAAAATGCTTGAATTAAGGTTGTTACCAACATCCCTAAAAGTAATGGACGCAACCAATCGATGCGATCTTCAACGAGAATTTGATCGACGAAAACTTGACTAAAGACAGGTAGTGCTAATCCCGGAATTACTAATAAAAAGCCTAATAAAACACTGAGAGAAACAGCCCCTATTGAAGTTTTGAGGCGTTCTAAAAGCGATCGCAAAACACTCGGCGCTTGTCCTCCTTTTTGGAACTCTGGTCCCGGTTCCATTGCTAGAATCACCCCAATATATGCCTGTTCAAATTCGGCTAAGGAAATGACACGAGGGCCTGTTGCGGGGTCGTTGATATAAACTTTATCTTTTTCAAAGCCTTCAATCACTAGCAGGTGGCTGAAATTCCAAAATGCGATCGCTGGTAATCGCATTTTCCTTAATTGAGAAGTTTGCTTTTTAAACGCTTTGGCTCTCAGTCCGTATTGTCTAGCAGCCTTGACAATACTAGCAGGTTGACTACCATCACGGGAAACACCGCATTCCTGTCGCAACTTTGCTAATGGTACAAATCGTCCGTAGTAACCTAGCATAATGCCGAGCGCAGCGGCTCCGCATTCTACCTCTTCCATTTGCAATAAGGTAGGTGTTTTCACACGCTTTTGATGCTGTTGTTCTATTTCTTGTTTGCGCCGCTGTTTCAACACTACTTTACTCCCATAAGATTTTACTTAAATAAGTCACTGAGTATAACGATTTATTTCTAGAGGGTACGGGAGTAGCCTCTAGTACTCTAAATAGAGTATTCCCTGAATATGCCTAATTGGAACAACTTTTACGACAAAAGTTAAGTTTTTTACCATTTATCTTTTTAAGGCTTCTCGTTAGCAATTTCTGATTTTTTTGAGATAGAGTTGAGGGTAACTCATTTTATTAATGAATGGCTTGATACCAAAAGCTACTAGGTATTTATAAAGGATTAGGTTCACATCCCATACCTTAAACAGCCATTTGTCAAAATCCACTGATTGTAGCCATATTACTCCTTTTGTTAGTCATAGTTAGTCAATTAGTTACTGCGATGGCTCTGATTTTGCTGTAAAGGAGTAAGAGGTTCAATTTCCGGCAAGGCTGGAATTCCTAGCGTGATTTGTACTTGCTCCACTCCCCTTTTAGCTTGTGCTTGAGGCAAACCTTAAACCGTTCCGCTAAAACTCGCACATGAGACTCCTTAACAATGGTGTAGTGATCGCCAGAAATTGTATGAACCTTCACTCCACCGTCCGTTAACTGATTCCAACCCATTGTGGAGTCTGAATTCTCTAACCCAAAAGATTCCTCCGCACGAAAGACAGTAATCTGGTTTGGATAAACAACTGGTGTGTAGCTGCGCTCAGCCTGACGATTTGCCAAGACAACCTCTAGCAGACGGCGAATTTCAACCACTCCAGCATCAGGAAGCACAACGTTAGCCGCCCTTGCCCGCTCCAGCACATAGCTCAACTGCTCATCCGGCGCAAGCGACTGGAGAGTACTAACCGATACAGCAAGTTCCTTCCCAAAATAACTGCCCAAATCCTTAGCAAACCAAGCTAGTGTGGCAGCAGTATCAACCTCCATCAGGTGGCTGTTACGCTGGGGTGCTGAACTATCTATCAAGGCAAGCAGCGCCACTTGCTCACCAGATGAGTGCAACTGTTGAGCCATCTCAAACGCTACCACTCCACCAAATGACCAACCTCCCAGCAAATACGGACCTTGCGGTTGAATCTCGCGGATTGCCTCGATATAATAACTAGCCATATCTTCCATCCGGCTCTTTGGCTCCCCTTCCCCATCAATCCCCGACGCTTGCAAACCGTAAAAAGGCTGGTCTTTACCCAGATGACGAGCTAAATCCAGGTAACAAAGCACATTGCCCCCGATGGGATGAACGCAGAAAAAGGGAGGCTTTGTACCACCAGGCTGAATCGCTACTAAAGGAGAACTCAAGCGAGAACCCGTCGCCTGACGCAGAATGCTTGCCAGATGGTCAATCGTCGAACTGGGAAAAAGCGTCGCTAGCGATAACTTCTGTCCAAAATGCTGCTCAATCTCCAGCATCAGGCGTACCGCCGATAGAGAGTCACCGCCCAGGTTAAAGAAGTCGTCTTTCACGCTGATGGGGTGAATACCCAGCACGTTTTCCCAAATATGAGTCAACTGAAGTTCCCAAGTGTCACGGGGAGCTATAAATGCAGTTGGTTCCATGCGTCTGCTGTCCCTTGGAGTGGGTAGTGCTTTGCGGTCAACTTTCCCGTTAGGATTCAATGGCAGGGACTCCAAGAACGCAAACCCTCCAGGGAGCATATAAGCTGGTAAGTGCTTTTTCAAGTAGGCGCTCAGGCTTTTATCGCATAGCTCTACAGGAGTTGGCTGCTCGTTTAACACTACCTCTGGCGCGAATAGGCGCTCGTAAAATAAGTTGCTCTTTGAGGGAGTTTTGTAGAGAAAAGAATCGTATTCAAATTCAATGCGTTCTCCACTCTGTTTGAGCAAATAGCCTCGAATGTGATAGTCGGGATTTAAGTAGTCTTCACTCAACCGAGCGCTACAAACGGCTTCAATTTTGTCTCCAGCCGCTACTTCAATCCCCGGATAAAACACTGGAAAATAAACAGGTAGCCAGTTGCCGACGTAAGTTAGACTGTCAATGACTTCATTTTCAACCGTGTGTAAATTAAGCCATAATAAAAATCCATCAATTTTGCCACTTTGAGTGATAGTAAGGCTTATCTGTCGGTCATATTCGGGATTAGAGACTTGATTGAAATCCAAGTCTTCAAAAACATCTACAGTGGAGATGATGTTTGACTGAGGAAAATTTCGCAAAGATACCCTTAAGGGAATTTTCCCTCCGAGCTGGTTGAAAATCTGCTGAGTGTAATAACCGGATAGTTCCGAAAAATGTGGCTGACTGGCAAACGTTTCAGGAAGATAAACAGCGGCAATTTTAGTCACACAGCGCTGTGGAATCATCATTCCATCTTCCTTGAGAAACCTTCTGGCATCATTGAGAATCGAAACCGCCCCTTCTGAATTACCGATCGCGCCAATCAGTTCTGAAACACACAGATCGACTTTTTCCGGGAGTTTCACTTGCGTGGCATCCCCATGAATTACCGATATCTTGTCTGACAGCCCCAGAGATTTGACATAACTCGTTGCCTGTTCGTAAGCTTCAAGTTGCATCTCAATGGCGTAAACTTTCTTAGCGCCATGTTCGGCACAGAATTTCGCCCAAACAACATCCTTACCCGTGCCAATGTCTACAACAACTTTGTCCTTAACAACTTTTTTAAGTGCCACCTCATAACTGTGATTTCTCACATGGTCATAGGTCATGGCATAGTACATGATGGCATCATAAACTCGGTAGTCTCCCGGACAGGGCCAGAGTTCTACTTGAGTGTTTTTTGGTTTGGGAACGACATAGGCGACGAGGCGTTGCTTGCCTGATTTTTCTTCGTGAGCCACTACCACACTGTCTTGCACCAGTGGATGCTGATTGAGAGTTGCCTCAATTTCCTCCGTTTGGATGCGGAAGCCGCGTACTTTCACTTGGTTATCAATGCGCCCCAGGATTTCGATGTTACCGTCGCTCCCGATACGGGCTAAGTCTCCAGTTTTGTAGAGGCGAGAATTTGCTTCATCACTAAAAGGATTGCGGATGAACCGCGCCGCCGTCAATTCGGGACGATTGAGATAGCCTCTTGCTAAACCAAGACCGCCAATGTATAATTCACCCGTCATCCCTTTAGGCACGGGCTTTTTGTTTTCATCCAACAAATAAATCTGGGTGTTGGCAATGGGACAACCTATAGGTACAGAGTTGACATCCGGCAATTCTTTCCAAATATTTGGTTCGTAGAGCGTGGATGTGATAGTGGTTTCAGTCAGTCCATAGGCATTGAGCCAGCGGACGCGATTACCCACGATTTTCTGCCAACTCATCAATCGCTCTGGCAAAACCTTTTCATTGCCAACCACAACCAGACGTAGCGTGGAAGGTAATTGAGCTTGCGAACTAGATAGAGCAGATACCCATTCATGCCAGTAAGAAGCAGGCAGGTTGAGAACAGTCAGCTTTTCCCGCTCTATCAGTGCTTGAAACTCTGCAACAGTTGGAGTCACAGAACCAGGACGGAGAACGACAGTACCCCCGCTTAACCAGGTGGGGAATAACTCTTCTGCTGCAACATCGAAACTAATAGAAGCAAACTGTAAAACCCGATCTGTTGTCTGCAAATTATAGTGCTTGGCAATGGAAACACTGTGGTTGGCTAAACCCCGATGCGGAATCTGAACTCCTTTTGGCTGTCCTGTAGACCCGGAGGTATAGATGACATAACCTAGATTGTCAGATGTTATGCGGGTGTCAGGGTTCTGCTCGCTGTATTGGGCAATCTCCTCCCAATCAGCATCTAAACAGACTACTTTTGCTTCGTGTGAGGGAAGATTTTCTAGCCACCGTTTTTGAGTTAACAGCACTGGTGGTTGAGCATCCTCTAGCATCAAGGACAGCCGGTGTTGCGGATAAGTTGGATCTAGGGGGACATAGGCACTACCTGCTTTGAGAATACCCAGCAGCGCGATCGCCATTTCTAAGGAGCGTTCCACACCAATCCCAACGAGAACTTCCGGTTCCACTCCTAAAGAAATTAGGTAATGCGCTACCTTGTTGGCTCGATGGTTTAATTCCCGATAAGTGAGGCTTTCCCCCTCAAAAATCACGGCGATGCTGTCAGGGGTTTGTTCTACTTGAAACTCAAATAACTGAGGAATGCACAATAGTTGAGGCGTTGATGAATCAATATTATTTGCCATTTGTTCTCTTGGTAGTCGCCGTTAATCTCTGCAATACACTGTTTGTCTAAATTTGAAAGAAAAGCGCATTAAAGTTTCAAGACTGCATTAAGAGTCTCCATTATGGTTCCCCAACTCCGCCCGCGTCAGTCGGAAAAGTCGGATCGTTGCATAAATTCCTACACATTACGAAGATAACTTATCTCTTAAGGAGGATGTCAATCAAAATACTTCTGTAAAATATAAATCTTCCGTGAATACCTTTTTTGCAGAGAAAATAAATTGAACCATTCGAGGTAATAAAACAGTCAAAGCATAAGTTGTATCAGTTTCATACCCCTTATTCTAAAGCTGAAAAATTGGCAGCTTATTGCGCTAGCGCACAGGATGTCATAAAAGAAGCGATCGCTTCCAAGACTGCGCTTTGTGCGATCGCTTCCCTTGTTGTCAAGCTTAACCAAAAAACGATTGCCTTTCTTCAAGTAAAAAAGAGGAGGAATGGCACTGGTAGTTTCTACTTTAAGACGATTCCTAAAGCCACTTTCTGAATTTTTCGAGTTAGAGGCTTTTTTTCTAACTTGATGCCCCCTATGAGATGAGCGCGATAAGCGGAAAATTGGGCGATCGCACCCCCTTTTCCCCAAACTCCACCAGCCGCGATCGCACCAGAATGCGATATACCTAGAAACGAGACAGTTTCTACTGGGAGAACGTTAACCCATCTATTTCGTCTGATTATCTGGGAATCGAATGAGGTTAATTGAACGAGTCACCAGCGATGAGGTTATTGAGGCGACGTATGAGTGGCTATGCGATGCCGTCGGGACTATCACCACAATAATGATGTATGGCAGTTGTGGCGCTGGTGGACTGAGAAAAAACCCCTGTTGCTGGCGCAGCGGCGTCGTCCGTGGCTGACTTTTGCGGTTTGTGCTACAGGTGTTGGTCTGTGGTTTGTCTTGCTTCGAGCTTCCTGAGACGTGTTGCGTCAGTGGGAGCCTTTTCTAATAGACTTCTCCAGAAATTAAATATCGACTCAAGCAGGACAAGGGTTTCAGGTTAATTTTCGGGGAGGTTTAATAGGGCTTCCTCTTTTATCTTTATTTTTATCATTAAATTCTGCATCAAGTTGGTATTGTGGTTTATGTTGTTTTTTAGGTTCTGTGTAGGTTGGGGTAGGTGCGCTTCCTTCGTTCATATTCCAAGGGTACGTTCTCCAAACTTCACCGTCTGCGTTGAGCAGCTTCTCCTGTACCGCTTTGATATCAGCTTGGCTCGGTTTCTCCACCCTTTGGCTGTCCACGGGTATGAGGATGTCTTTTGCACTATCGTGATACATCATGATCGATTTGGGGTCGATGTCTCGTGTGTATTGCCACGACCCTGACATGAGCCCCTCGTACAGCAGGAGGATTTGTGCGTCCGCCCCTTGGGCGTCGTTATTGTATCCTTTTTTCAACTTCTGGTAGAGGCGGTAGTTCGGTGTATTTTCTCTTAGTTGGTCCTCAATGTATAGTGTGTTAAGTTCTCCTGCTGATTGAAATCTTTTCAGGCTTGCTTCGTTGAGGATTAGGGGGTTGTGCCTGTCCCATGGGTATGCGTAATGGTACTGTTCGTGGGCGAATCCGAGTCCGTGCATCAACTCGTGATAAAAAGTTCTCTTGTCGAAAAATTCGCAGGTGCTGAATCCTTTCGCTGGCTTTCCTATGGGGCAGTGGCCAACCGACTTTGTGTAATGGAATACAAGGTGCGGGATCTCTAATTTCATCACATCTTCCTCTTTTTCACTTGCTATCGGGGTGAGGAGGGTGACTGATTTGCTTATCGCTTCGTTGAAGTATTTGATCCAGCTCTCTACGTCCGTTTTTTGCTTTCCTTCGTCCAGTTTTATTCGGTACTGTATTGAGGTGTTTTTCGGCCACATTTTCTCTGCTATCGCTGTGTAGACGCTCATCTTTTTGTTCCTTCTTTTGCTGTTTTTTTGTGCTTTTTCCGTCCGTTCTTTGTCTCTTTCCGGGTCGTCTTTTACATTGACTGTTCTTACCATTGGTTTTTCTTTTATGTGTACTTTGCTTCGGTTCCGTAGGCAGGAACGGTTCCTCCTGTCATCTGTCTCTTTCTGATTAATAGGACGTAATTCTTTGGTGTTTTGTGAGTTTTTTCTGTTGTTCTCGTCTCCTGCCTTCCCGTGGAGTGGGTGTTTTGCTTCTGTCTTTCGTCTCTTCCTAATGCCAGCAAAACCTCGCCCAGTACAGAAAACATTGCCTGAGATATATCAACTCAACAGACACTATTGCCCGTTCTACAATAGGAAAGTGTTTGTAATTGAATACTCCCCTACTCTTGCCTCGAAAAGCCTGAGCTAAACCTGTCCACCCACTATGTATTAGCTTGGTGAACTAGAAGGCTTGTTGGATGCACATGAGTTCAGCTGACTTGGGAAAAGATTATAAACCCGATATTGCCTTGTTTATAGAGTTTTGACTGACTCAATTGAATTAAAATAATTTACTCCTCACAGATGAACCTATATTCTTCCCTATTAAGAGAATGCTCCTCTAAAAACCTCTTCATTTTCTGCTTCCCCTCTGCAATATTTTGAGAGCAAATCGCTACAGAAGCATAGGGAACTTCATATTTTTCTTCAGCAGGTATTTCTTTCTCTAGAACAATTACATAGAAATCTGACTCGGATGACAACTCTTTCAGCTTGGCTGCATTTATCCTATGCTTATGCAATGAGGCGTAACAGAGAAAACCATTGTGGTATATACGGGGGAAGCTGTTTTTATTAACAAACGGTTTGATACCGCAAGCAATCAGGTAGGAATACAGGATAAGGTTAATATCCCATATATTAAATACCCATTTAGGAAAATAAAAACCAGCCATCCTAGCATTGATTTCTAAAATTTTTACTCCCAGCGGTGTGTAGATTGCCTCTACGTTAAAAACACCCTGTTTTAATCCAACATTGTGGCAGGCTTTCCAGGCGGCATGAATCAAATTCTCTTGCTTTTCTTTGTCCAGTAAACTAGGCATAATAGCCGTCATTTCCTTACAGAGAGTAGACAGAGTGGGTCCATTATCAGTTACATAACCAGCTACCAACTCACCATCAAACATGATTAGGTCAACATCATGTTCAGACCCTTGCAGGTAAGGCGTGACAAATATTTGATACTTAAAACTTAACCCAGCACCATACTGTGTGGCGGTTTGAATATAGCTTTTATAGTCTTCAAACTTAGCTAATAATTCTTCTTCTGTTTGAATTACCTCTACACCAAAGGAAGCACTTCCAGTATCTAACTTTATTACTAAAGGATAGTAATGTTGTGGAATATTCTGAACATCTGCTACATTATTTAAGACTCGAAAATCTACACCATTGGAAAATTCTCGACATTCATAAGTTAGTTTACTAGACTCATCAGCTAGAATTTTTTTATGAGTCAATAACTTGCTTTTAGCGATGCTTGCGCTCTGATAATCGTTGGCTGGTTTACCTAAAAAGCTAGCGACTAAAGAGGACAAAGGTACATTATCTTCCCAAAACGTAACTACGCCGTCTACGCTGATGCAATGATTGCGGATAACTTCCACAACTGCTAGGGCATTTTCAATATCTTTGCTATGGTCATCAATGTCAATATTGAAAAAATGGCTGCTGTAACTGGCAGCGAAATGTTGAGAATCGCTATCAAATAAAATAATATTGATACCTACTTGATTGGCAAATTCAAAAATATTCAGCTTTGAGTAGCCTCCACCTCCAATCATCAATATATTCTTGCCTTTTAGCATATATTGATAGCAGCGGTACAACATCGTTTCCACCCATTTATCAAGGATGTCAGTCCTGTTGTGAAAATGTTGTACTTCGTATTGCTGCAAGGTACCAATGCAATCACGATCGTTGACTTCAATTAGAAACGGTTCTAATTGACCCTTGTGATTCCTCAAAACAATATCTAAACCAATGAAATCCGTTTGTTTGTTTTGAAGGACATGGGTTAAATATTGCGTTTCGTAGCCAATAATAGATTCTAGTACCGCTTCACCTAATCGGTTAATTTTTTCAACAAGCTGATTCTTATCCTCGTTCGTCAACTGAAGTAAGTTACACACATAGTCGATTGAAAAACTCTCGGAAGTATCTCCATTGATGGGTTGGTCAAGATAACCTAGATTGCAGATAATCCCAGATGTTTCTACAACATTATTGGGGCGGCGGGTCACAAACACCCTCAGCATTGCACCCAGCTTACAATTATCAGTAATACTTGAATCGATAAATTCCTCCACAAGCAGACAATTATTGTCCTGGAGTGAATCCATACATTTCTTAAAATTTTCAACAGCCCTATCCAGATTATCTTTTGATTCAATAGTGCATAGTCGGCTTCCCATCCACCTTACTCCAGAAGGTTTAATCACAAATTGAGAAGCCGGAAATGCCGTCAGATATTCTCGGATTTCATCATTAGAAAGATTTCTAGATAGGGAAATCAATTGAACTTTTGGAGTGACGGGATGATGGCTATATTTTTCTAAAGAAAAGCCAAAAACCATCGTTTGGGATACATTTACATTTCTTGCAGCAGCAAGTAAGCGAGTATGCAGTTTATCATTGGTATATACCTCCAGTTCTATACCACTTGATATCGGACAGTCCGCCAGTCCTTCATAGAACTGAAATTTTTGAGCCTTCTCTTGGTGGACTGGTTCATAAAAACTGAAACCCGCTTCGGTACAAAAGTTACATAAAAAAGTTATCCTTTGAGGAATTTTGAATTTGGTATGAAAACATTGACCAAATTCATTCATGGTAATCCCTTCCAGGATGTATAATACAGATTTATCCCCTTTTTGAATAACTTTTACCCAAGTCGGTTCAGTTACTATAAAAGCACTTTCAGGTAAAATTCTACTTGTGGCCAGAAGTAATGTAAGCCTTTCGTCCGCTAAAGTAAAGAAAACAATACAGGGTTTGCTTTCATCTGATTCTAGTTCCGCCTCAGCTTCCTTAATTGGCTTTAGCTTATAAGCTTGGAGAACTGAGTTGAGTGTCTCAAACATATTTGACTATACTTTTCTGAAATGGCTGTTAGCTAATCAAATCGAGGAACTCTTGAGAATTTTTAAAAATTTATTAAAACTCCCTAAATTATTCCAGAGTTGCTAATTCTATTGTTTCGGACTGCCGATGCTATACTCAAAGCAGTTCTTCAAATCAAAGCTGGCGCTTTCAGTATCACTCTTAACTGTAAAGGCTTGCGAAGGGTCAAATAGGAGTTTGTTCTCGCAAGGGGTTAAGGTTTGGTGGAAAAATTCTTTACAGCGATTTTGCTCATCTGCAACAATAACCCGCGCTGTATGCCCTGTGCGTAATACATCAGTGCGATCGCACCACTCGTAGGAGAATATAATCAGGATGTCCCCAGGCTGGCACAGAAGCGCTCCCCCACCATTGGGACAAATGCAACCTGTTCCTGCCTCTCCTGGCAGAGCATAGGTTGACCAACGGTTGCCGTTACTAATGTTGACTATCTCTACTTCTTCGAGGGGCAGTATTCCGACTTTCTCCAATAACTCTTGGTCAATGGTGATACTGCCCACATAATCGCGCTTGGCATTGGTCACTGTGACCCGATGAAGTTTAGCGTGCATGAGTCTAATTGTAGCCATATTACTCCTTTTGGTAGTCATCTTCGGCACTCTCATCCCCAAACTCTACTAACTGTAATCGCACCCCTTCATATCCATCTCAACCAAAAAGCGATCACCTTCCAAAATTAAGAGAAGCGATCGCTGAGGTATCGGTTCGCGCCCTAGTGTTTGAAGGTGGCGCGGTTTGAGTTAGGGGAGGATGCGGAAGGAGCGATCACAGTTGGAACCGTTTCGGAAATTCCCCTTTTATACTTTATGGTGCCGTTCTTCGGGCTTGGTATTGACTAAAGAACAATCGCACCTTTTTTCTTGTCCCTTACTAATTTTGTTTAAAATACGATCCATCTATCCATTCTGGGCTTTCATTTTTCCCGTCCCAGTAATAAACGTACATATTTCTGAATTTATTGTGCCAACTAGAAGAGATTCCATGTTTCATTATGTCTCCGTCCCGCACAAAACTGTTACTGAATATCAAACAATCAATTTGTTTTGCATCCGTTCGCTCACTTAATGTGTTTATTACTTTCTCTGGTATTACCCCCATCTGCCCTAACGTAAAATTGGGATTTCTCCCTAACTCCATATCTACTACTACTCCTTTGTAACCTGAGTCTGGGAGTAATCCAATCACTCGATCCACATATCCTTTTATGGCATCGTCGTTCGTTTCGGCTTGACTTGTCAATTCAATGCCGACTTTTGTCCATGGTACACTTTTTTGTATGTCTTTAAACAAAAAGTGGCCTTTCACCCTGTTGTGTTGAATAAGCTGGTTTACTATCTTGTTGTGCCTGTCAGAGTCAGGTGCCATTATAACCACCGAATTTGTTTTAAGTTCGTGCATATTCTCTTTAAATCCTTAGTTTTTTTGCTTCTCTTCACACACAACTTTGTGACGCTTCCATCTTGCTTGTTGTGAATCTGCTTTTTGCTCTCAACCCTCATCCTCATCCCCGACAGACTCTTGACAAAGAATTGAAAATAAGGAATACGATACAAAGGAGGAGAGCGGGACGATCGCACAAATCCTCCCACAACTTTCCCCACCTGAAGCTGTTGTTGCCTCCACAGCACCGCCAGACAGGAATTCCCCCAACTTCCAGCTTCTTCCTCAAATTGTGCCAACGCCAAAATCGGTGCAAGCAGCCTTTCACCCAGCGCCAACTCAACACACCGAAAACTATCACTTCTTATCTCTAACTTCCCTTCATTAGTCGCCGCAGCAGAAGCCGACTCAGAGTGCTGCACATCAGGTGCTACCTCGATCGCTTCCTCATCCCCAACACTCTCCACTTCCTCCACCGCAACGGATAATGTCACCGTCTCGCCCACAGTTGCTTCAACTGGCGCATTCCCCTCGGACATTTCCCCAATTGCCGACTCCGTTGCAGTCGGTGGAACAGATTTATCCGTATCCGTCCTCTCCTCCTCGATAAAATATCCCCTCAACTCCTCACGCAAAATTTTTCGTGCCTGGGAAATGCGTTTGCAGACATTCTGGTAGGAAATCTCTTGCTGTTGGGCTATTTCTAGATAAGACAATTCCTGATAAAAATGCAGGATAAACGTCTCGCGCAGCTTTGTTGGTAAGTTATCAATGGCACAACGAATCACAATCCTTTTCTCGTCAGTCTCCATTGCAATTTCTGGCGTATCCTCACTCCATACTAGTCCTTGCTCCTCACAAGAAGCGTAACCTTCTATATCCTCAACTCGATTCGCCCCCCGACTGCGTTCACGATAAATGTCCACGTACAGATTGCGAGTCAGTGTCGTCAGCCATGCCTTAAAATTAAAAATTTCCCCCGCGTACTTTTGCACCTTTTCCCAAGCTTTCAGCATCGCTCGACTCAAGGCATCTTCAGCATCAGTCGGGTTCCCCCCCATCCACTTAATGCAGCAACGGTGAAGATAATCTTGATACTGCTGCCATTGCTGCCAAAACCCTTTCCCTAAATCTTCAGAGCCACCCCGCAGGTTTGACACTCTAACTGTTTGATAATTTGACATAAATGTTGAATTAGTAGTAAACCTACTTGAAACAAAGTGAAACTATTGAAAACCCGTTCTTTCTCGAAGTTGAATCGCAGCCAAATTACATTTGACTTTGACCAAATCACCAAATATTGCCTGAGTATAATCAATATTTAAGACGCTTATTGCTGGCAATTTTTGAAATTTTTGATTAGAGTCGAGGTAAACTGCTTTTATTAATGAATGGCTTGATACCAAAGGCTATCAGGTACTTATAGAGGATAAGGTTTACATCCCATACATTAAACAGCCATTCATCAACATCAGATGCAGAAATATGGGGATGAATTTTTAGAATTTTCACTCCCAAGAGGGTGTGGATGGCTTCTACCTGAAAAACACCATCCTTTAAATTAATCTTGTGACAAGCATTCCAGGCTGATTGAACCAGATTTTCTTGCAGTTCTTTGTCTACCGAACTCGGCATTATGGCTGTTGTTTCGCGACTAATGTCAGGCGTATTTAGTCCCTTATCGGTTACATAACCAGCAAGCAATTCACCATCAGAAATGATTAGAGTAATATCGTGTTGAGAACCTTCAAAGTAAGGGGTGACGATTATCTCGGAGTTAACCCCTACCGAATCCCCTTGAGGTGTCAGAGTTTGGAGAGAGGTTTTATAGTCTTCAAACTTAGCTCTTAATTCTTCTTCTGTTTGAATGACTTTTACCCCAGAAGCACAAGCTCCACTATCTGACTGAATTACCAAAGGATAGTAGTGTGGTGGAATATCCGTTACATCCTTCAAAGCAAAAACTTCAACAAAATCGGACTTGACTAAATCTTCATAAGCTAGATTATCCTGATTATAGGATAAACTTTGTTTATAAGTGAGAAACTTGCTTTGAGCAATGCTTGCAGAGAGGTAGTCATTCGCGGGTTTCTCTAAAAAGCTAGCTACCAAAGTAGATAAAGGGACATACGCTTCACAAAATGTAATTACACCATCTACAGGGATGCCATGTTTACGAACAACTTCCACAATTGCTAGGGCATTTTTTAGGTCTTTGGTAGAGAAGTTGATATCAATATTGAAAAATTGGCTGCTATAACTAACAGCAAAATGGTTAGGATTGCCATCTATCAGAATGATATTAAGTCCTACTTGTTGGGCAAATTCAAAATCACTCCGTTTTGAGTAGTCTCCCCCGCCGATAATCAATATATTCTTGCCTTTGAGCATATAGTGATATGAGCGATACAACATCGTTTCCACCCATTTATCAAGGATGTCAGTCCTGTTAGGAGAATGCTGTACTTCATAGACCTGTAAATTTCCTTCGCAGTTATGGCTATTGACTTCAATGAGAAATGGTTCTAATTGACCCCCATGTTGTTTTACAAAAACATCTAAGCCAATGAAATCTGTTTGTTTATTTGGCGGGACATGGGTTAAATGCTGTGTTTCATAGTCAATAATAGACTTCAGTACTGCTTCACCTAATCGCTTGATTTTGTCAAGCAGTTGATTTTTCTGGTCGTTCGTTAATTGCAGTACATTACACAGATAGTCGATTGAAAAACTTTTAGAGGTAGCCCCACTGATTGGTTTGTCAAGATATCCTAGATTACAGATAATGCCGGAAGTCTCGACAATATTATTGGGGCGGCGGGTTACCAATACTCTCAACCTTGCACCAAGGTTGCAGTTATCGTTAATGCTTGAATCGATAAATTCGTCTACAAGTAAACAATCATTGTCCTGAAGTGAATCCAGGCATTTTTTAAAGTTTTCAACAGCCCGATCTAAGTTATCCTTTGACTCAATCGTGCATAGCATACTTCCCATTAAATTTGAAGGCTTTATCACAAATCTATAAGGCGGGAACGCTGTCAGATAGTCTCGGATTTCATCATCGGAGATATTTTTTGATAGGGGAATTAACTTAACTTTTGAATTAATAGGATGATGGCTATATCTTTCTAGAGAGAAGCCAAAAGCCATCGTCTGGGGTACATTGACATCTCTGGCAGCCGCAAGTAAGCGAGTATGCAATTTGTCATCGGTATATTCTTCTAGTTCTATGCCACTTGACATCGGGCAATCCGCCAGGGTTTCATAAAACTGAAATTTTTTAGCCCTTTCTTGGAGGATGGGGGCGTCAAACTTGTAAGATTCCTCGGTGTAAAAGTTACAGATAAAAGTTATTTTTTTAGGAGTTGTGAATTTGGTGTGAAAACATTGACCAAATTCATTCATGCCAATCCCTTCAAGGAGATATAAAACAGATTTATTACCTTCTTGCTCAACTCTTACCCAAGTGGGTTCAGTGACTATAAATGCACATTCAGGCAAAATTTTACTCGTTGCCCACAGTAAAGAAACTCTATCTTCCTCGGAAAAAAAAACGATACAGGGTTTCCGTTCATCTGATTCTTGTTCGGTCTGATATTCTTTAATAGGCTTCAGTTTATAAACTTGAAGAGCTGAATTTAGTATTTCCAACATATCCAAATCCTCCTAGTATGAATTTTTTATTCAGGTTATGACCGTAAATATCGGTACAAATTTATGCTGCTTTGTTTACCGAGCGCGACTTGGTAGAATGCCTAGCAAAAGCTTCCGTGATTATTTCTGACATCAGTTGTGCAAACGGAATACCAGCCAGATGCAAGATAGTGCCAAGGGAGGTTTGGTTTAGGTCGGAGAAGTCAGTCAGAGGTATAGAAGAAATGGCACAGTTAGCATTAACTTCCAGTACAAAAAGCTCTTGAGAATCTTTGTCCATGCGGATATCTACTCGCGCATATCCGTTGCCACCAATTGCACA
This sequence comes from Floridaenema aerugineum BLCC-F46, assembly GCF_041929345.1. Classification (NCBI taxonomy): domain Bacteria; kingdom Bacillati; phylum Cyanobacteriota; class Cyanophyceae; order Aerosakkonematales; family Aerosakkonemataceae; genus Floridanema; species Floridanema aerugineum. The sequence goes on along the minus strand of NZ_JBHFNQ010000206.1, from coordinate 26,777 downwards.
ATACGCACGCTTGCTGAGATTGCAGAGTCTTTCACTCAAATCCGAAGCTATCGGTTGGCAATGGTAAAACGGTTCCGAGGATGACGATGCAGATTCTTCAAGGTGTTCGCTCCAGAAGTTATCGTAAGACCGAAATTGTTGGGTTTCAGGTAAGCTGGACTGAAACACCAGTTCAATCGGCGGATAGATTTTCAGGCTTTTCGGTTGCTGGGAATCACCTAGTAGAAAAACTGTAAATTCACGACCGCTGATAAATCGTTCTACAAAGATGCTGTCCGGTGGAAACTGCATCTCGTGTAGCCCTTGCAGCAATCGCTGAACCTGTTTACTCACTTGTTCATCGCTTTCGACAACCGATTCCAGTAAAATTCCGATACTGCCATAGGCGAGTGCTGGTTTAACTAATAGAGGTGTGCCAAGGCGATCGCAAACTCCCTGAACGCGGCTGGGGTCTGAAATAACTTCGTAAGGAGCAGTAGCTACACTCGCCTCCATAAAAGCACGCTTCATCCAAATTTTGGATGTGGTGAGATGGAAAAAGTTAGAATCTGCACCTGTAAAAATAATGCCTTTTTGTTCCAGCAGTTTCATAACAGAAGTACCAGGGTAGCCATCAATCTCATCATTACCATCACAATAGTTCAATACCACTGAGATATACTTATTGCTGGAAGCTGCTACCTCTTCTACAACCGCCTGCATATTTTTCAAGGTGATCGGTTGCCATTTCCAATTCAAGCCGAGTTCTGCAAAAACATCTATCAGTCCCTGGCGATATCCAGGATTGTCGTATTCGCTGCTCAACTCTTGTCCTTGAATGCGGTAGGGAATAAACGCCCAGACAAACAGCTTACTGCTAGGCATATATAATCTTTGTAACATTGATATTTTCTCCCTCAATTGGTTGTAAAACTGCGGCACAAAGTCCTCAAGAGTTGAATCAAAATCTTTATTCAACCACTATAGGGAGGGCAAAGACTTTGCATTTCATAATTTTTTTACTACGATGATTTTGTCTTATCTTCAAGTCATACATTGATTGATAATAGTCAGATTGTCGAACACAAACTTTCATTTGATATCCTCTAATGTTACTTTGGTGCAAATGTACAGCGTAAAGATCGGGTTGGTTTTAAGTTATTGCGATCGCCAAGGTCACTTTTTTAGTCCTTGTCATTTCGTAACAAGTTTCTTAAAAAGTAAAAAATTGAATTGGTAGCTCACACTAAAGGGGCTAAGAAATAAACTAAATATTTCTTTTGGAAGATGACACTCTAATACTTTCTTATTAATACCAAGGTTCTTAAGTCCTTGCCATCCGGGTAATTACGCAAGAAAAAGATGGTTCGCATGAGAACGGAAGAACTATAAAAGTACGGTATGCCGATCATAATTCAAGCATTCCACTTCTGCTATTGACAATACGTTAAGTGATTTTACAGATTTTTTTTAGCTAATCTTTTAATTATTGGTTTATATGAAGTTTTATTAGATAAAACTTTGAACTTTTTTGATATGTAGTGATATTACGGCTAGATAGGGGAACAATAAAGTAGGCAATAGTAGACTCTCTCAAATGAGAGAATGCTGTTACCGATTATCAAATGTACACAATATTAAGGAGTCAAGGCACATTGACTAGGCAGGAGTCACTCAATCCAAAGTGGCAGCAACCTTTTCCAGGGAACTTATCCAAGCTTCCCAAGAGTTTTGCGGAAGTAGTTGAGATCGTTACAGGTTTTGTGTTCGATGAGTTTGATCGCGAAATCACCGAAAAACAACTTTACTATCATAATCGCGAACATATCAACGGTGTACGGAAAAGAGCCAACCTAATTTGGCAAATAATTTATCCTGAAAAAGATCATCAAATTTCGCAAAACTTAGCCAGAATGCAAGTATTGTTAGATTTATGTGCTAATGCTCACGATCTAGTTCAGGTTTTTCTCCCCCAAACAGAGCCGCACACTTCGCGAAAGCGAGAAGCTGGAGTGAGTGAAACCTTGACTATTGAGAAATTATACGATTATATTAACCAGTTAAATAATCAGTTACGTGAGTGCCAAGTTGACGAATCTTTATTGTTTACCAAAGCAGATTTGTCTATTATAGAAGAAGCAATTTTAGCGACTATTTGCATCTACGAGCCATCTGAACAAGCGATTTATCAACCTGCTCTTTATGAACCTAATCAGGACTTATCACCGATCGCTCGGATTTTAGCACTGGCAGATATAGGAGCATTAGGAATGGAAGGAATCACAGCTTATAATCAAGAGGGTAGTCTTTTGTTTTTAGAAGAAAACCCGGATGTCATTCAAATTATTTATGAAGGAAAAAGAGAAAGTTTAGCTTTAGATAATTCACAACTTCACGAAAACATTCGACAACGCCTTCTGAAAAGAGCGCAGTTCCAAATAAATTTTGCCAAATCACGATTGAATCGTTATCAACAAGAAATTTCTAGCTTTTCAGCAGAGACAATTTCAGTTTTAACCAACGAAACATTTAAGTTCCTGAATCCAGAAACAATTAAACAAATTGAAGCCGAAATTCCTACCGCTCAAGATACACCACTGGAAGTATTATTAACTTTCTTTAATTTAGAAAAATATATCAGTTCATTAGTTAATAATTGTTCCAAAGAGGTGAATTTTCCATGTTAATTTTAATATTTCATATTGGAAATAGCTTATATGCAATTGATAGTTCTCATGTCATAGAAGTAATTCCCAGAGTTACTTATCGAGAAGTGCCTTATGTCCCGAAATATGTAGCAGGATTATTTAATTACCGAGGTGCGATCGTCCCTGTAATAGACCTTTGTCAACTAATTCGCGGTACACCAAGCAAACCTTACCTAAGCACCCGTGTAATTATGGTAAGTTATCCTGGTAAAGATGACCAATTACAATATATTGGTTTAATGGCAGAACGAGTAATTAAGACCATAAATAAGCCAGATATTGAGTTTGTTAGTTCTGGAATTCAAGCTAATAAAGCAGCTTATTTAGGCGGGATGGTAATGGATGAAAAAGGAATGATTCAACGCATAGATTTAGATAGGTTGTTTGCTGATTTAAAACCAATTAGATTCTTAGGGGCAGGGAATGATTCTAGCAGCAATTGAGAAACTATTAAGCGAAAAAATCGGCATAGATGCTCAGATTATTGGAAATCGCAAGATAGCTAGAGCAGTAGAAATGCGCCGTTTAGCTTATGGTGTACCAGATTTAGATGCTTACTTCAAAGTTCTCCAAACATTACCTCAAGAATTTGAAGAATTAGTAGAGCAAATAGTAGTTCCAGAAACCTACTTTTTCAGAGATCGCAAACCCTTTGACTTTCTAAAAAATTATGTGCGTTCCGAATGGTTAACTAAATCTAATCGCACCAGATTTTCTTTGCTAAGTATACCCTGTTCCACTGGCGAAGAACCTTACTCAATGGCAATAACCTTAATAGAAGCCGGATTACCTACTCATCGTTTTAGCATAGATGCGATCGATATTAGCAAACAAGCAATCAAAAAAGCCAAAACAGGTATTTATGGGAAAAACTCATTTCGGGGAGAAGATTGGATCGATCGCGATCGCTACTTTCAATTGACAACAACAGGGTATGAAGTGATTACACCTGTGCGAAATACAGTTAATTTCAAAATAGGTAATCTGTTAAATATATTTTCAAATGTTCAAGGCAAATATGATATAATATTTTGTCGTAATCTACTAATTTATTTGGAATTAACTGCCTGTGCAGAAGTTTTCCAAATCTTAAATCGACTGTTAGTTCCTAACGGGTTGCTATTTGTAGGAGCATCAGAGACAGCGAAAGTGCCTAGCGATCGGTTTACATCAATTCGCCAATCTTTCACCTTCGCTTATCAAAAAGCAGCATTACAGGAAACCTCAGTATCTACTGAGTTAGAAAAGCCAAAAATTGAATTAATTAAACAGCAATATACTCCCATTAACAGTAAAATTGCTAACTCCGTAATTGCTAAAACCTCTCCTACCAAACCCGCTACTCAACCCATTCAAACAAAAAAGCCAGAAAATAAAATAAACAGTTTTGAAATAGCTAAACAATTAGCAGACTCAAACCAAATAGAAGCAGCCATTAACAATTGTAAACAGTATTTAGAGTGTAATTTAGGCAATGTTGAAGTATATACATTATTGGGTACACTATATCAGAGCAAAGCTGACAATGATCGAGCCGAACAATACTTCCGCAAAGCTCTTTACTTAAATCCTAATCATTATGAAGCTTTAATTCACCTAGCTTTACTTAAAGAGCATCGCGGAGATATTGTCGGAGCAAATATCCTTCTGCAACGTCTGAAAAAATTACCGCAATCTTCCGAATTTTCTGAGTAACAATAAAGGCATAAATTATGTTGAACAGCGTATTAAAAGATCAATCAATTCAAGGTCGCATGAAGACAGCATTCAACTTCATGGGAATTTTAGTTCTGGTAGTTGCATTAATTGGCTTAACTACAACCATGCGCTTAAGTGGCGAAATCAAGACTTTAGGTGATAATAGCTTACCGAGTTTAGTAGGTTTATGGAAAGTCAACGAAGGTCAAACTCAAATTGAATCCTCTGAACGCGCTTTGTTAGTTACTGGACTAACACTACAGGAAAGACAGGCAGAATTAACTCGGATTAAAAATGCTTGGGAACAAATTAATGAAGGATTTAAACAGTATGAAGCAACACCGCGAACAGAAGAAGAGGATAAAAACTATAAAAAGCTCTTAGCAACTTGGGATAAATGGAAAAACGATCATGAAGAGCTTCTCAAACTTAACCAACAGTATGAAAGCTTAGGAATTTTACATCCTTACGCTAAACAAGTTGAACTTTTGCGTCTAAATAAAGGCGATTCACCAGAAATGTTGCTAGCACGAAGAGCAGCAGTGGCTATGGAACAGTTGCGGAACCGCGCCAAGCAAAACCGAGTTACTTTTGAAGCAGCAACAAATGACCTTTTACAAGCGATAAAAATTAATGAAAGTGTTGCTACTCAAGCCCAAAAAGCTGCAAATGAAGCAATAAGTCAATCGCAGATTTTGGCAATCTTAGCAATGATAATTGGGCCAATCATAGCAATATTATTGGGACGTTTTCTCGGTGATGCTTTAATTCGTCGTTTACAACAATCAGTGGTACAAATTACTACTTCTGCAACTCAAATTGCGGCTTCTGGTAAAGAATTAGAAGCAACAGTCGCCGAACAACTTGCTTCTACTAACGAAGTCACCGCCACAGCACAAGAAATTGCAGCCACTTCCAGAAAATTAGTGACAACGATGGATCAAGTAGCGGGAATGGCTCAAACAACAGCAGTTTCAGCTAATGATAGTCAGCATGAATTGTCAGAAATGGAAAATGTGATGCGGCAATTAGCAGAAGCAACTACTTCTATTTCCTCAAAATTAGGAGTGATGAATAATAAAGCTGGCAACATTAATAATGTGGTAGTGACTATTACTAAAGTTGCCGATCAAACCAGTTTATTATCGCTTAATGCTGCTATTGAAGCGGAAAAAGCGGGAGAATATGGTGCAGGTTTTGCAGTTGTAGCACGAGAAATTCGTCGCCTTGCTAATCAGACAGCTGTTGCCACATTAGAAATTGAACAAATTGTTAAAGATATGCAATCAGCGGTTGCGGTTGGGGTGATGGAAATGGATAAATTTAATAAATCCGTTGGTGATAGTGTTGATCGCGTTAGTAAAATTAGCGATCAAGTAGCAAAAGTGATTCATCAAGTGCAAAGTTTGCCTCCGCAATTTGAAAGAGTGAGTCAAAGTATGGAAGAACAATCTGAGGGAGCGCAACAAATTAGCGAAGCAATGGGACAATTGAGCCAAGCTTCTCATCAAACTGTAGATGCTCTACGGGAAACTAACAGCGCTTTGGAACAATTAGATGATGCTGCTCAAGGATTACGTAGAGAAGTTGCTCGCTCTGGAGCTAGTAAATATTGAAGAAGGGAAATAATTTATGATCGATCCTGTGAGTGAAACATTAATAGTGGAAACTACCCCGATCGATCGCTCAATTCTACATGATTGTTGGAATCAAATTGGAGTAATGGGCGATCGATCCTGTAATCAACTAACAACAGTAATGCACTGCCATGATTGTCCTGTTTATGCAGAAGCAGGCGACAGTTTACTAGAGCGAGAACCACCCAAAAATTATTTGGATGAGTGGATTAATATCCTCGCAGAGACACCAGTTGAACAAGAGGAAAATGAAGGGGACGAAATTGTTATTCGCACCGCTGAAGCGATTTCTGTAATGATTTTTCGATTAGGAAATGAACGATTAGCTTTTCCTGTAAAAATATTGCAAGAAGTTACTCATCCCTGTGTAATACAACCCCTTCCCCATCGCAGCAATAAATTGTTTTTAGGATTGGTAAATATCCGAGGAGAAACATTACTTTGTGCTTCTCTAAGTCATCTATTGAATTTAGGATCGCATGAAGAAACTGTTGCCACTTCCAGTCCGATAAATACCAACCGCATGATAGTAGCAGGACAAGGAGTTGATAAATGGGTATTTCCAGTAGATGAAGTACATGGCGTTTACCGCTTCCATCTCAACGAATTAAGAGATGCACCAGTAGTAATTTCCAAAGCGGCAGAAGCATATACTGAAGGAATCATCAATTGGCAGGGAAAAAAAGTAAATTATCTTGATTCTGAACTGTTGTTTTACACCCTTAATCACAAAATCTTATAATTTATTATGTTAACTGATTACTCAAAATTAGAACTATTTCGCCAAGAAACGGAAGCGCAAATAACACTCTTGAAAGAAGCGCTTCTAAGATTGAGAACACAACCATTTTCTTTACGAGAAATTGAGCAAGCAACTCAAGCAGTTCACGCAATTTGGGGAACTGCAAAGATTTTGAAAATATCAGCGATCGCCAATTTATCACAGTTAGTAAAAGAGTGTTTCCTGGCGGCTCAAAATAAGACTGTAACGCTAAGTGATGACCAAATAGATGTTTTATTTCATGCTGCTGATTTACTTTTAAGTATGAGCAAAGCAGTAGAAAATGAAGGCGATTTTGAGCGCTGGATGAATGAACATTCCTGGGATTTAGCTACAACACAAAAAGCTATTTTTGTAACAGTAAGTTCGGGAAAAAGCCTGCAACAAAGTTCAACGATTCAGGGGAATGAAGAAATTAAACCTGTTGCAGTTGCTACTCAATTATCTGTGCAGCAACCAGATGCTTTAGAATTAGTAATAGAGCAAAATTCTCCCCCGCCTTTGGCAGATATCCCTGTGACTGAAACTGCGGGTAAAATTATTGAAACCAAACTAACTTTATCAGAAAATCCGCCAGCTACTTTCAGCGGTGATAGCTCAATGATGGATCTGTTTCGCTTAGAAGCAGAAGCACAGGTAGCTGTTCTCAATGAAGGTTTATTAGCACTAGAAAGTAGCCCTGAATCGGCGCAAGCATTGGAAACCTTGATGCGAGCAGCGCACTCGATCAAGGGTTCGGCTAGAATTGTTTCATTGGATGAAATAGTTAAGTTAGCTCATGTGATGGAAGACTGTTTTGTAGCGGCTCAAAATCGAAGCATTACACTCAGTCCCGATCGTGTTGATGCGTTACTTCATGCAGTAGATTTATTGCAAGGAATTAGTCAAATTAGTGATGAAGAATTATCGGATTGGTTTGTCCAAATGGGAGCAGATTTTGCCGAAACGCGAGCAACAATCGCTGCTATTCTTAATCCAGATATCCAAACAAAGATCGCCAAAAACCCAGAAAAAAGTGTTGCTGTTACTGCTGAGGTAGTTCCCACTCTTTCTGTACCGTCAACATCTAATATTTCTGAAGAATCAACTAAACAAACAATCTCTGATACAGCTATTGTTATCCCAAATCAGTCTACTTCATCAAAAAAAATCGTTAAAGAAACTGCAAATCAAACTACCTCTTCTATCTCTTCTTCTGAACAAGCAGCTACTCAAGATCGAGTAGTTAGAGTTAGTGCAGAAAACTTAAATCGAATTATGAGTTTAGCGGGGGAATCTTTAATTGAAGCTAATTGGTTGCAACCTTATGCTGACTCAATGATGTCTTTAAAAAGACAATTATCTGAATTATCTCGCTACCTAGAACAATTACAGAATTCTTTAGATCGTGATGTTTATCATCAGGAAGGAAAGGACTATTTAGAACAGGGAAGGAACCGCGCACATGAATGTTTTGATTTCCTCAGCGAACGCTTAGGTGAATTAGAACTTTATGCTCAAAGAACGGCTAATTTATCCGATCGCCTTTACCGGGAAGTTATCACTTCTAATATGCGTCCTTTTGCTGATGGTGTGCAAGGTTTTCCCCGCATGATCCGCGATTTAGCACGCAAACTAAATAAGCAAGTTAAATTAGATATTATCGGTAAATCAACACCAGTTGATCGCGATATTCTGAAAAAATTAGAAGCACCTTTAACTCATATTTTACGCAACGCTACAGATCACGGAATTGAATTACCAGCCGAACGCATCGCTGTTGGTAAACCCCCAGAAGGTACAATCCGATTAGAAGCATTTCACCGGGGGGGAATGTTAGCAATTACTATTGCTGATGATGGCAAAGGAATTAATCCAGAACAGTTACGTCAAAAAGTAATTAATAAAAAATTAGCAACAGCAGATATGGTAGCTCAAATGAGCGATGCAGAATTATTAGAATTTCTATTTTTACCGGGATTTTCTACTGCTAAACAGGTAACAGAAATTTCTGGGAGAGGAGTAGGTTTAGATATTGCTAAAAGTATGGCGCAAGAAGTTGGGGGAACAGTACGCGCTACTTCTCATCCGGGAAAGGGAACAAGTTTTCACTTTCAACTCCCGCTAACTTTATCTGTAGTTCGCACACTTTTAGTAGAAATTTCTGGCAAACCTTATGCAGTTCCCTTAGCAAGAATCGATCAAATTGTGACAGTGGAACGAGCGAATATTTCTGAAGTGGAAAATCGTCAATATTTTACAATGAATCAACAAAATATTGGCTTAATTGCGGCTCATCAAGTCCTGGAATTACCTGAACCTTCTGCCAATTCTGGCCCACTTTCTGTAGTAGTAATTAGCGATCAATCTAATCCTTATGGGTTGGTAGTAGATAAGTTTTTAGGTGAACGCGATTTAGTTGTTAGACCTCTCGATCCAAGATTAGGTAAAGTACCAGATATTAGCGCTACTTCTTTAATGGGAGATGGTTCACCAATTCTGATTGTTGATGTGTCGGATATGGTGCGATCGATCGATGCGATTCTTAATGCTGGAAAATTAACAAAATTTGGCGCTGAATCAGCAATAATAATTATAAATAAACAGAGAAAAATTTTAGTAGTTGATGACTCAATTACTGTCAGAGAAATGGAACGCAAACTGCTAGAAAATCGAGGTTATCTTGTAGATATCGCGGTTAACGGTATGGAAGGTTGGAGTGCGGTTCGCAGTAATCGTTATGATTTGGTAATTACTGATATTGATATGCCGCGTATGAATGGGATAGAGTTAGTTAAGCAGATGCGAAGTCATCCTCGCTTACATTCAACCCCAGTGATTATTGTTTCTTATCGCGATCGCGAAGAAGACAGAATTCAGGGTTTAGAAGCGGGTGCAGATTACTACTTAACAAAAAGTAGTTTTCATGATGATACGTTAATTGATGCTGTTGTCACTTTAATCGGACGCTAATTATGAAAATTGCTATTGTTAATGATTTGGCGATCGCACAAACAGCACTACACAAGGTCGTGCAAACTGTTCCAAATTATAAAATTATTTGGACAGCACAAAATGGAGCCGAAGCAGTGCAGAAATGTGCTCAAAATAAACCAGACATAATCTTAATGGATTTGTTGATGCCTGTCATGAATGGGGTAGAAGCAACTCGTCAGATTATGAAAAATTCTCCCTGTTTTATTTTAATAGTAACTTCTGATAAAGACCGAAATTTATCGCAAGTTTATCAAGCAATGGAATATGGTGCAATAGATGTGGTAAATACTCCGGTTTATTCGCCAACAGGAGATGACAAGACTGCCAAAGATTTACTAATTAAAATTACCAGAGTTAGTAAATTAATGAAAGTATCTAGTACTTTTAGCAAAGAGTCAAAAGAATCATCTAATTTATCACCTGTAGTAACACGCAATAAATTTTCTTCCACAACACCATTAGTAGCAATTGGTTCCTCAACAGGTGGACCGAAAGCATTGGCGAAAATACTCTCCCAACTCCCAGCAAATTTTGATGCCGCTGTTTCTATTGTGCAGCACGTAGATGCTCAATTTTCTGAGGGTTTTGTTGATTGGTTAAAACAGCAATGTGCGTTGCCTGTTAGAATAGCTAATTCTGGCGATTGCTTAGAAAAAGGAACAGTGTTAGTTGCTGGGACAAACGATCATTTATATGTGCAATCTAACCTAACTTTGGGTTATACCCAAGATCCCATTAGTTACCCTTACCGTCCTTCTGTTGATGTATTTTTCAAAAGTTTAGCGCAACATTGGACTCGGAAAGGAATTGGTATCCTCTTAACCGGAATGGGAAGAGATGGTGCTGAAGGATTGAGTGCTTTACGACTTCAGGGTTGGCATACGATCGCTCAAGATAAAGAGAGTTGTGTCGTTTATGGAATGCCAAAAGCCGCAGTTGAGTTAAACGCTGCTGTGGAGGTTTTATCACCAGATGCGATCGCCTCTACCCTTCTAAAAAATTCATTTTTAACCCGCAATTTTTAATTATGACTACTCCAATAAAAGAACAAATAACTGTTTTATTAATTGACGATCAATCCATTATTGGTGAAGCTGTTCGTCGAATGTTAAGTCCCGAATTAGATATTATATTTCACTATTGTAGCGATCCTACCGAAGCCTTAGATGTTGCCGAAAACTGCAAACCAGCAGTTATTTTACAAGACTTGGTAATGCCTCAAATGGATGGGTTACTATTAGTCCGCTTTTTACGTTCTAAAGATGTTAGTACTTGCAATACTCCTTTGATTGTTTTATCTAGTAAAGAAGAACCTGTAATTAAAGCTAAGGCATTTGAATTAGGAGCGAATGATTACTTGGTAAAATTGCCCGATCGCATGGAATTAATTGCTAGAATTCGTTATCATTCTCAAGCTTATACTAACTTTTTGAAACGTCAAGAAGCTGAAGCTCTTTTTAAAGCCGAAATCTTACGTCAAGCTGCGTATATTGAGCAAGTAGGGAAAGTTACAACAGCTGCTTCTGATGTGGAACGGGATGCTTTTCAACCAGATGCTTTAACAGAAGTTGCTAAACGTAGTGATGAACTTGGACAATTAGCACGAGTTTTTACTAACATGGTTAAAACTGTTAAAAATAGAGAGAAAGAGCTAGAGTCCTTATTAAGAGCTTATGGACGTTTTGTTCCTCACGAATATCTCCAATTTCTCCGCAAAAAAAGCATTACTGATGTTCAATTGGGCGATCATGTTAGTAAAGTAATGGCTGTGATGTTTTCTGATATTCGCTCCTTCACCACTTTATCGGAAAAGATGACTCCCAAAGAAAACTTTGCTTTTGTTAACTCTTATTTGCAAAAAGTTAGTCCCCAAATTCGCAACAATCATGGTTTGATTGTCAAATTTCTGGGAGATGGGATGATGGCTGTTTACCCAGATGGTGCTGATGACGCTTTAGCTGCTGGGGTGGCAATGTTTAGGGTTGTGGAAAATTACAATAATGAACGATTACAAAAAGGAGAACAGCCTTTGCAAATTGGCATTGGTATTCATGTAGGGCACATGATGTTGGGGATGATTGGTGAAGAGAACCGGATGCAGGGAGATGCTTTTTCTGATAACGTTAATTTAACGGCTCGGTTGGAAGGTTTAACTAAATTTTATGGAGTTTCTTTGCTGATCTCTCAACAAGCTTTTGAGCATTTGACTAATCCTGAATTATATCAATTAAGATTTTTAGACCGTGCGATTGTTAAGGGTAGAAAGGAACCTTTAGCAGTTTATGAAGTTCTAGATGCTGAAGTTCAAGAGCTGAGGGATTTGAAGTTAAAAACTCAGGTAGATTTTGAGCAAGGGTTAGAGTTTTTTACTCAAAAAGACGGATTGGTAAAGGCAAAGCTTTGTTTTGAAAAGGTGTTAAGTATCAATCCTGCTGATAAAACTGCACTGCTTTATTTACAACGGATTGATATGCTAGCAAAACAGGGTATTCCTGATAATTGGAATGGAGTTTGGACTTTTACTGATAAGTGATTTCTGAAGTTTATCATACAGTCTACGTCCCAATACTGCTCGGCTAAGCATTTTTAGTCATGGAGAGGCGTTTGTTAGCGTGCCGTAGGTATTAATATTTGGACAGAAAATCTAGGGTTTGAAGCGAGCATTTGCCGCCCAAATATTTTGTCCCTATTCTTAACCGAACACTATTAGGTGCAGATCAATATGTCTGTGTTAGTTTGGCGGAGCTTGCCGCCCCTTGAACCTAAATCTGCAATAACAGCAGCTAAAACTCATGTTCCTTCCCAGTAAGCAATACAGTCAGCTATTTTCATAAGTAGTATATGACATTAGGAGACAATTTCCTGTCTTGAACAAATTAACCCCAAGAAGAGGAAATAGTTAGTTCTACTTCCACCGGAACTTGCTGTAAATACAATTCCCCCGCTTCCACCATCACTTTTTTCAGAATGCGACTGGTTCTTTTTAGAGTGGTTTGCGGACACTCTAATAAAATTTCATCATGTACCACACCGATTAATTTCGCTTCAGTTTTGGGTAGCAACTCGAACAGACGAGCGATCGCCACTTTCAACATATCAGCCGAAGTTCCTTGAACCGGGTGATTTAGTAATTCAGAAAGCCTGGGTTTTTTTGCCCACCTTCGTCTACGTCCGCCAATTGTACGGATTTGTTTGATATCCTTGGCATACACCGTTCTCTTAATCCTGTCATGCCATCTTTTGACTCCAGAATAAGCTTGAAAGAACCGTTTTCTAAACTCTTTAGCTTCCTCCAAAGTTAAAAGAACATCATACTTTTCCTCAGCATAAGCTTGCAATTTGGCAGCACCCATGCCATAAATTAATCCGAAATTAACCGATTTAGCAATGCGTCTATCTTCTGAATTTACCTCCTTTAACGACTTTCCCGTAATTAAAGATGCCGTTAAAGTATGCAAATCCTCACCTTTAGCGTAGGCATCAAGCATTCTTGTATCGCCAGATATTTCAGCAACAATTCTTAGTTCAATTTGGCTATAATCGGCTTTGATAATTTGATATCCAGGTGCAGCAATAAAGCAATTACGCATTCCCTTAGCCGTGCAATTTCTCGGAACATTTTGCAAGTTTGGCTGCTTGCAACTAAACCGTCCAGAACGCGCACCACATTGTCGATAACTAGGATGAATTCTTCCAGTTATCGGGTGAATATGTTTTGGTAGTGCCTCAGCAAAATTAGAATACAATGATGCTAATTTCCGATAATTTAGTAATAACTGGATAATCGGGTATTGACGAGCTAAAGGAATAAGTTCACTTTTACTGGTTGACTTAATCGGAATATTGAGAGCATGAAGCGCACTTAAAACTTGTGTTGACGAGCGGGGATTGATGGTTTCTGTAAACTCTGGAAATAGAGAAAGTTGGGCGCTAGGAACTGGTTTTAAACCAGCTTTTACTAATTCTACCAATGCTGTTTGCTTCTTGTTGTTCAGTTCTTCACCAACTAAATGCCATTGTTGTGCATCAAGTAGCATCCCATTCAATTCCATTTGAGCAACAGCAGGCATCGCTGCAAATTCAATTTCGGCAGTTTCTAATAAACTAGCACTTCGCAGTCTGGAAATTAACTGTATTCTAAGTTTCAGCAGGACAAAAGCATCTAAAGCTGCATATTCCAACTGAGCAGTTGAAAGTTTCCCTGCAAAGTTACTCGATTGTATACTTTTATCAAGTTTAATGCCTAAAAATTCCAGAGCCAAGGATTTTAAATCGTGGTCTTTTTTGAGTCCAGAACGCAATACTTGACTGGCTAACATCACATCAAAAAATGAACCAGTTGGTCTTAAACCAAGCATTTCTAACATCTGCCAGTCGAACTTACCATTTTGGAATACTTTGACAGCATTATTAGTTAAAACTTGTTTCAAAGGTGAAAGTTCGTCAATTGAAATAGCAGCTAAATCGATAATTACTACTGGATGTTTGGGAATGGCAAGTTGAATGAGTCGAATGCGATCGGTCCTGGGGTCTAGTCCAGTAGTTTCTGTGTCTATGGCGAGAACACGAGCATTTAATAAAGGTAACAGAGCATCAGATAATTTAGAAGAGTTAGTAATTAGCTCGTATTCCACCACAGGCGTTGAGGTGTTATGTGGGGAAGTAGTCATGGGAGTAAAATAATTGTTAGTTATTGAAATACCGCATTAGCGGTCAGTTATCAGCCTCGATCTAAAGCAAAAACGCTACGAAGATTATTTTCGATGCTAAAAAAGCGGAGGTTGTAAAGTGGATAGAATAGATGAATATCGAGACATTATTGAACGCATCCTAGAAAGGCACCATCGCATTCCTTACAGTCACGGACAAATCGAAAGTAAATTGATTATCGATCGCAAGCGCAACAACTTCTTACTGATGAATGCAGGTTGGGACGGCAAGCGCAGAATTCATGGTTGTGTCGTTCACGTCGAAATAATTGGCGACAAAATCTGGATTCAAAGAGACGGCATAGAAGATGGCATCACAGGCGAACTTGTTGCTGCTGGAGTACCCAAAGACAAAATTGTTTTAGCATTTCATTCACCTGACGTGCGACAACACACCGGATACGCTATTGCTTAGAATTCCCATTTTGTATTGTTTTTATGGCAGAAAATATCGAAGAACTATTGGGGACAACAATTACTGAATATACGCCGAATGCTATCAAGTTTAGCGGCTTGTCTTTGGAAACATTACAACAAATTCTTCAAGAAGGATACACCACACCAACAGCAAGTTTCAATGCGACTCCAACAGTAAGTTCATTTATCGAATTCGGACAGAAATGCCAAAAAATTGGAGCAACAGCAACGTTTGATGGCATCGCATTTACTGACAAACAAACACCGAATTTGGTTGTTGATGCCATAACAGTTATCGGCGTAAAAGACTTAGATTTTGCAGGTGAATTCGTGCAATTCGTTCGCGGTTGTGATGAAATAGAAGTCAACTCTCAAAAACTATACGCTTGGTGGGATTAATTACAAACTAGGTAGACAGGGAGGTTTTTCGATTACAACTAAATAGCTTTCAACTGTAACGGGGCGATCGCTTCCCCAAAAGATTTCTAATGATAGTTCGAGTACCTGCGCTGAAGTGCGTTTGAGAAACGCTCGAAAAGCTTGCGCTCGTGCTTCATTTCGCACATTCATGGAATTACTAACGACGCTCACCAACCGTCCAGAATTAGCTAAAAAAAGGTTATATGCTCGTTGAATAATATCCAAATCAACTCCTTTAATTTCAGGTGTGGAAAATGGTGGATTTGCCAAGATAAAGTTATATTGCCTTTGTGGTTTAGCAGTTAAAAAATCACTTCCCACTAAGTTGAATCCCTTTTGAAACAAGAGTTGTTGCAACAATGGGTTAATTTCAATTACATCAACAATCGCGCCTGCTTTAACCATTGCCTGCGCCAATAAGCCGTCTCCCGCTGTTGGTTCCAAAGCATACGAACCAGGCGCAATTTGAGCTTGTTTAACAATCAACTCAATTAACTCTGGTGAAGATGGAAACCACGAATAAGGCTGCGTTTCTTTAATTTTCCCGTATAAAAGCATTTCCGTTAACGATGAAATGATGTCCATTGATAATTAGAACTATTGATTTAGCCTTTTTGTATAGATATCCGCCGATAGGCGGTAGTCAAAATAAGACTATCGGCTGAAACGCTTTTTAATTGCTACTAGCTACGCTAAGTTGTCAAATCTAACTACTTT
This sequence comes from Floridaenema aerugineum BLCC-F46, assembly GCF_041929345.1. Taxonomy (NCBI): domain Bacteria; kingdom Bacillati; phylum Cyanobacteriota; class Cyanophyceae; order Aerosakkonematales; family Aerosakkonemataceae; genus Floridanema; species Floridanema aerugineum. Next base: position 10,735 of record NZ_JBHFNQ010000206.1, on the reverse strand, counting down.
GTAGCTACAAACTATGAACGAGCCAAACAATTTTTACAGCACCGAACAAGGCTACGGTACAAACGGTTATGAAACTGATTCATCCGGGTATTCGTCCGAAGGTTATCAAAATAATGGTTACAACCATCAACAATCTAAAGCTTATAGCCCTCCTGATTACTTTGCAGACGGCTATAGAGAGAATGTTTTTGAGGGCAGTTTGAATCTAGCAGATACTCCTTGGACTGAAAATGCTGCTAATCCTAACCCGCATTTTGATAGTAGGGAAACAAATATCGACTTTGATTTTGATTTTGACTGCGACGAACTTGAGTTGTAGTGCTTGGTGATAACTATCAGTAGCAAGAAGAGCGCGATGAGCATTAGAGCAATTAACGCGCTCTTTCCTAAATCAATCAATTTTTTACAGAAAAATGAGCAGAAAATTACCAACAAATATGCGGCGCTTTTCAGTTTGGATATTCGGTTTAGTCCTCATACTTTCGAGTTTATTTCATGCACCAAATCATGCAGTTACACAAACTATTGTCGAAAAGACCCAACTACCAACACGAATCTTACAAATACCTCATGTTAGTCGAGAAGGAAATACTACTTCTGTAAATGCTTTAGTACCAGATTGGACGCAAATTTCTTTCTCTGGAATGCCACCAATCACTCAATCTGGGAGTTTTTCAGCTCAAGAATATACACAAGCAGTTGGCTACGATTTAAGTCGCACTTGGACAGCGGGACAAACTCCTGACCAGTACCTCATGCTAGGCGATATTAGTGAAGCTTTGCAACCAGAACTACTTTCAATTGGTGCTATTGCCCAACAGACTAATTTGAATTTAGACCAGGTTGCTTTGAGTGCTTTCACTTTAGTTGGCAAACAAACCTTAGACCAACTGGTTCAAGCTGTTCCGGTTCTTGGTCAATTCAAAGTACAAGACATCGCACCAATAGCACAATTACTAAGTGCCAAAACTGCTGATAATTGGAGCGAGCGCACTTTAGCTCAAGTACTCAGTTCCAATCCTCAACTCGGTCAATTGAAGCTCGAAGAAATTGACTTATCTCAATACTCGATATCTTCAATCCCCAACTTGAGTAGCACCCAACTTGCTGCCTTTTCAAATTGGCAAAGCACTTTAATCAAAGATGTACCTGGACTAAATGTTTTACCATTATCTAAATTTCCCAATCCGGTTGCCGAATTAGGTAATTTGGTAATGCGAATTGACGCTATTTATGGTAATGCCGAACGTAGACGAACCAATACTATTTCTGGCTCTGACGTGCAAGGATTTTCGGTTAATTGTCAACAGAATGATTGTGCTTACATTGAATTAGACGATTTAGAAAATTCTGGTCGAAATGCTCGCGGTACGCTAGAAGGTAAACAATGGATAAGTGGCAAATACCAGCAAGTTCAAGGAGGTTGGGGTTGTCTCAAAGGCGTTAATGGCGGTAAAGAACCAACAGGAAGATTACCCTTTGGTAGTGCTTTTAAAGTGGTAGTCATGGAACCAGACGAACGAACGGATACCGTTGATACGGCTTTGTTCTTTCGGTTTTGTTCGCCTTGTGGTTGTTCGCCTTATTTTATCGGTCCAGTACCTTTCTTCACTTATCGAGTTAATTCTCCCATCTTTGTCGGATTGTTAGAACCAAAAGCTACCGCTTTTTCTTCTACACCAACTGGAGCAAGTCGCAGTTCGGAGGGTGTCAGTAAAACAACTACTTCTTTTTCTTCAAATAGCAGTAAACCAATTTTATTAGATAATATTCAAGGCGTAAATATTGCAGCTTTATCGTCAGCAATCGCCAGTATCGAAAGTAGCGGTGCTTATGATACTATTGGTTCTTATGTTTGTGCTGATGATGGTAAAAATTGTGGATTTGCGTTAGGTAAATACCAGTTTGTTAGTTATAACGAATATGCAAAAGATGCGCTCGCATCAAAGCCAGGGGGACAGCAATTTTTAGCTAAACTCAAAGCAGGTAATAAACCAACTCAAGCCGAACTTTTTCAATACTTTCCACCTGCGGATCAAGAAGCAGCTTTTGACAGAAGTATTACCGACAAAATCAATACAACTTCTCAGGAAATAGACCCTACAACTGGTAAATATTTTAGTGGAGAACGCCTCATTGAACGAGTAGCCCAAAAACATTTTGGCGGCGACTATTCTGAAGTTGATGGTAGTGCAACTGACGCATTCGATCGTTTAACTTTAAAAAGCTATGGCTCTGATATTTTGCGGCGTTATCAATTAGGTGGTTGAACAATTTCTACGGTTGCTACAAATTATCAAACTACAGGTTATGTCGAACTAGCGAGTGAACAGGTAACTAGCAAATTCAATATTCGGATTTGTCCTATTTCAGATGTGCAGATTGCGATCGTCACAACAGTTGAAGCGTCTTAGCCAACATCAAAATATTTGATTTATGGAGGTTAATGTGATTATAAAACAGGATGAACAAAAAGGTTATTTAGAGCGATTTTTGTTTATTGGAAAGTGGTTTCGATTGGGAGTGATATTGTTTTTATTATTGTCAGTGTTATTAGGAACTGCTGGTTGTAGTACTAATGCAGCAACAATTCCTTGGTCAGTTGCTACTAAATTCGTTCCTGTTGAGACGGTTCAAACCGTTATTACAGAAAATACTCGACTTAACCCGCAATCAACTGCATCGAATGTTCTGGCTTGGACTGTGGATGGACAAGCAGGTAAATTAGTTGTTTTTAACTTCAATAATCCTGGTGTTTGTGGTAGCCAAGGTTGTCTACACACAGCTTATTTAATTAAAAAGCATACTCCTATTGTTCGCGTGTTTTCCAGTTATCTTAACCCTAATTTACCACCTAATAGATTGTTGTTTCAAGTAACAAATGACCCAACAAATACTTCGGTTTTACCTTGTTTGCAAGTACAGCAGCCTTCAGGCGACGATATCAGACAGTTGGTTTTTTGCTATAACAGTCGCGAATACCAACTGGCTAAATCATCTTTAATTCAGATAAGTAACAACTAACTAATATTTCGATAATTGTGAATAAATACCCCTGTTCTGAATTATGAACGAGGGGTTTATCCAGTGGTTATGATTGAAGAACTTTACTCATCCTCATCGATATCGTCATCAAAATCGTCGTCAAATTCTTCTTCATCTAAATCATCCTCAAAATCATCAACTTCTACCACTTCAGCTTGAATTTTGCGCGGTGGTTTGCGTCCATTGTTCGACTTTTTCCCATTTTCTGATTTCCGGGAAATGGGCGGTAATACTTGAATTTGAGGCTCGGCTGCGGCTGGTAATGCAGGTGCTTCTGTGAAGCCAGCGATGCTATCGTGCAGTCCCCATAGCGTGTTTTTCTGCTGCGGTCTTCCCAAGTACAAGTAGGGTAGGTTCTCGATAGTTGGTTTGGTGTAATTGATAGTTTTGCAGCAGTAGTTTTTATTTGAGCCTTTCCCTTCTTTAATTCCTTTGAATTCGACTTCTAGAATACCAAGACTTCGCCATTTATCGTTCTTGCCACTGAAAGGAATTTGGAAGTAGTCAGCGAAGGTTTTTTCTAGTAAACGATAGAATTCATCTCTGGCTGCTTTGAAACTCCACAGTGCGACATTTTTGAACCTAACAACAATAGGCGTGCTGTGCATGGGACGGTTGTTTTCATCTAAGAAAACAATGGCGTGTTCGCTAGCCACATCCATCGTTTTTTTGTCGAGTTGAGCTTTGTAGTCTTCATACAATCCAATGATAGTACCGCCCAAATCTGGAACATCATTCTTGTAACGAATGTATTCGGGAACGAATGCTAGTAAGCAGAAGCGACATTTGCAAAGTAGCAGACCTGTAACATCTTCTGTTAAGCCAATTGTGGTCATTTCGTCTTCGTTGGGCATGACGAACCAATTGGCTTTTTCTAACTGATCTTCTGGAATTAAAATGCCTGCTACTTGTTCGTTAACAACGATGCCATAAGGTAGAATTGGTCGTCTTACTTGGTTGTAACCTGCCTGTAGGAGTTCTTGGTCAATTTCAAAGTCGAAATCTTCTGATTGAAATTGAGTTGCGTCTTCAATGATTTCCGGCTCAACTGGGGTTTTTGGTTTAGCTTTGTTGTTAGTTTTTACCATTATTCAATATTGCTAAAAAGAGCTACTCACCAAGGCGGTAGCCTTAAAACCCTGGAGGGGGAGAATCTGCAAATTCTGATGTAACTGGAAGGATAACTTTTCCGTAACTGGATGGAAAATTTGTCTATGGTTTTATGAACTAATGGATAACTTAACGTACAATATAATTCCTGGCACAATTTTTAGCTGTAACTATGCCAATCCTAACCGTACAAGCTTTGTGTTCTGAAGCAGCCCTATTTTCAGTCGCCGAATCTCAACATCCAGAACCCCTGCTTTACGGTATTACAGACGGTAAAGCCGTAGGTACTTATTTGGAGCAAAAGTTCAGACTTTTTCTAAAAGATAGGTACGAATTTGTGGAAGGTAATTCAGCAAGCGGTATAGATTTTCCCGAACTACTTGTTGATGTTAAAGTAACGAGTATCAAACAACCGCAATCGTCATGTCCTTTTAAATCTGCACGGCAAAAGATTTTTGGACTTGGTTATTCTCTAATTATCTTTGTTTACGACAAAACTGATGATAGTGTTAATCGAACTGCCACTTTAAATATTTTACATACAATCTATGTCAGTGCCGAAAGAACAGCAGATTTTCAAATGACTAGGGGGATTCGTAATATTTTAGAAAATGAAGGCAATCAAGATGATTTAATCGCTTTTCTGCTTGACAGAAATTTACCCGTTGATGAGATTGAAGCAGCTAATATCGCAGATGAAATACTTATAAATCCACCTATCCAAGGCTTTTTGACTATCTCTAATGCTTTGCAATGGAGGCTTCAGTACAGAAGGGTAATTGAGCGTGCTGGTCAAGAAGAAGGTGTAATTGCTGTTTACCGAGCTAATTCATGATTCGTACTATTCACAAAACAAAAATAGAATACGGGGATTTTCAAACACCATTAGAATTAGCCGAGAAAGTATGCCAAAAGTTGGTACAGCTTGGTGTCAGCCCTGATGTTATATTAGAGCCAACCTGCGGAGTAGGAAATTTTATTGAAGCGGCTGGACGTTCGTTTAAATCAACTAACAAGATTATTGGCGTAGAACTCAATTCGTATTACTTACAAGAGCTTGAAAAAAAGCCAATTTTTCAGGATGAAAGAGTTGAGATAAGAGAAGGGAATTTTTTCGATTTTGATTGGTCGTCATTAATAACCTCTTTAAATGGTAAAATATTAATTATTGGTAATTTCCCTTGGGTGACTAATTCACAACAAGGAACAATAGGAGGTATTAACTTACCCCAAAAGGCTAACTTTCAAAAGTATAATGGTTTCGATGCGATCGCTGGAAAAAGCAACTTCGATATTTCCGAGTGGATGTTAATCCAGGTCGTCCATTGGCTACAGAACCGAGATGCAAATCTTGCAATGCTTTGTAAAACTTCAGTTGCTAGAAAGTTACTGAGCTATCTACATTCTAAAAAGCTGAATATTTCTAATTTCGCTACTTACAAAATAGATGCAAGGAAATATTTTAATGCCACAGTTGAAGCTTGTTTATTATTTTGCAAATTTGGTTCAAATTCGCCAAAATACTTTTGCGATGTATTCAGCAGTTTTGAAGATACCAACTATTATCGAATAGGGTATCGAAATAGTATTCTCGTAAGAGATATCGATTGTTTTGATCAACTAAACAAATTATACAATCCCAGCGCCGGACTAAAATGGCGTTCTGGTATTAAGCATGACTGTTCAGATGTAATGGAGCTTCGTAAAAGCGGTAATTTATTTATAAATGGATTGGGAGAAATAGTTGAAATTGAAGATATTTATGTTTTTCCTTTAATCAAAGGTTCTGATGTGGCTCAAAATCGAATAAAGACTACCGAGCGATATGTTTTGGTTACTCAAAATTTTGTTGGTGAGCCTACTGAACAAATAAAAGATTTAGCACCAAAAACTTGGAAATATCTGGAGTCGCACGCAAGATATTTAGATAATAGGAAAAGTAAAATATACCAAAATAATCCTCGTTTCTCTATTTTTGGAGTAGGTGCATACACTTTTACTCATTGGAAAATCGCAATTTGTGGTCTTTACAAAAAGTTAGACTTTAGGTTAGTAGGAATAATAAATAACAAACCTGCTGTTTTTGATGATACTGTTTATTTTCTCAGTTTTGATGAGGAAGAAGCTGCATTACGTACATTTGAGCTTTTAACTTCACCATCCGCAATAAATTTCTATTCATCGCTAATTTTTTGGGATGAAAAGCGCCCAATTAAATCAAGCATTTTGAATAGTTTAAATTTAACTGCATTAGTAAATATGACTGAGTTAGATCGCGATTAAATTGAGTGCCACTCTCTCGCTTCAGCAAATTGAGATAAGTGCTTAACATTGGTTGTAGCGATCGCCAAATAACGTCCGGGATATTCTTCTTTAAGTAGTTGATATTGGGCTGCTATAATAATGTCAGCATCAATGTTTTCAGCCGCAGCAGTTAGCTTACCTTGGGTGCGAGAATCTACCCAAAGTTGTGCGGCGCGTTTCATTGCAGGTTTTGTTAATGGTAAGAAATCTATAATTTTCTGGAGGGTTTCTAAGTTTTCCAAACCAGAAAGTTTAGGGTTTTTACTAGCTGCTAGTAGCAGTCCTCGTCTTACTTCGTAGTCACACAAATCCGAGGTGACAACGTAAACACTTTTGGCTAGTAATTTGTACAGCCAAGCTTTACATTCTCCAGCTTCTCCATCATTTTTAGGAGAACAGATCAACCCCAAAATTCCTGTATCTAAGAAAACAATCATTCTGGTTTCTGGTAAACTTTACTACCTGTTGTTCTGGCACTATCTACTATTTGTTGAAAATCTGCCCAAGAATTATCTATCACCTCTTGTTCTTCCGCAGTAAATTTAGTTTCTAACCATTGTTTTAAAACTTTCATAGCAGCCTGATTCTTTTGCAACTGCTCGTCTGGGCTTTTTCCTAGATGTTGTAGATAGGGTCTAAAGGAATTTTCTGGTTGTTTTTCTAATGGCTCTAACATAATAACCCTCCTGAAAAAATCGACTTTTTACATATTTGATTACTATAATAGCCTGCATCAACTATTACCAATGGCTACAATTTCGCAAATTGACTCAACTCTTTTACATTTGGCGATGACGTTCGATCGATTTTCATGTTTCTACTGCAAAATTTTTGGGGTCAATGTCCCAGTTCGCCCAGCGAATGGCTGCACGGGCAGAGGTAAGAATGGGAGGAACGCGCAAAACATGAATATGATTCGTGCTAGGACAAGTCATTTTTAGCAAATGAATCGGTTCGTCATCCACATTTGCATCAATTTTCAGCAGGGTATACTCACGCCAACTATCGAGTTTTACAGTTTTCAATTCCTCACAGATGCGATCGTAGCCAATTTGTTGGATCAATATTCTACGAATTTCTGTATTATTTTCAGTGAGTAACCATTCTGCTTTCCACTGGCTCAGATGAGTCCAATATTGCCGAGGAAGTTGAACTCCAAAAGCAAAAACTTTTAATTTCCTATAGGGGTGGTTAGCTAGTGCTGACAAATCTTGAATGGGATTGTTCGTTAGATAAATTTCTCCAACTTGTGCAACCTCAGAGGGCAAGGTTGTGAGCTTATTTCTCTCTAAATTAAGTTTAATTAAGCATTTTAATCGACCAATTTCCGGTGGTAGCACTGAGAGTTGATTTTCCGATAAATCAAGGTATAGTAAATTTTCTAACAGCCCAATTTCGAGTGGTAGTGCTGTGAGTTGATTCCCAGATAAACCGAGTCCTCGTAAATTTTCTAACAGCCCAATTTCGGGTGGTAGCGATGTGAGTTGATTCCCCGATAAACCGAGTCCTTGTAAGTTTTCCAAAAGCCCAATTTCGGGTGGTAGTGCTTTGAGTTGATTTCCCGATAAATCGAGTCCCTGTAAGTTTTTTAGCTGACCAATTTCCGGTGGCAATGCTACGATAGCATTGCCGCTAATATTTAAATCAGTGAGTTTGGTCAATGCGAGTAAAGGACTGAGATCGATCGCACCTGTCAGATGATTGTTGGACAGATTGAGAGTGGTTAAATCCTTGAGAGTAGCGAGTGGTGACAGATCTGTAATTAAGTTTTCCGAAAGGTCTAAATTAGTTAACTCAGTTAAGGCAGCCAGCGGCGTTATATCCGTAATTTGATTTGATGAAAGATCTAATTCAATTAAGTTGGTTAACTCTGCAAGGGGACTGAGATCGGCGATCGAATTACCGTGAAGATTCAACTCTAACAAATTGGTGAGTGCCGTCAATGGAGTGAGATCGCAAAGCTTCCCATTCTGATAATCTTTACCATTAATCTTGCCATTTAGGTCAAGCTGGATCAGATGAGTCAATACCATCAGTGGGCGTAGATCGGTAAGTTGAAAGGAATAGAGGCTCCAATCTTGTGTTTCGAGGAAATGACAGGTGGAAAGAATGCGATCGGCTAACTCACAATTACACTCATCAAACCTTCTCTCTAATCTTCTCTTCAGTCGGGTAAGGATTGGGTATTACTACCCGCACCTCCCCTAAGAACCGTGCTTGTCAGTTTCCCAACACACGGCTCAAGCCTTACTTCAAGCCTTTTAACTTGGGTTTTGAATGTACCTGTTTGTGGCACGCTGCGTGCAGATGCTGTAGGTTGTCAGTGTCGTCTAGACCTCCTTTAGCTACAGGTACTATGTGGTGGGTTTCGACCTCTTCCCCATTGATTAATGGTTCACCGCAGATGGGACATTTCCAATTTTGGAGTTTGGCTACTTCATAATATTTTGAGCCTTTCTCCCAGTATGATTTCCCATTCTTTTGGTGACGTTTATCCCAATATTCTCTTAGGGAGGGGTCATCTGGTGACACGCTTCCTTTGACCTTTATGTGTCTTTCAATGGGTGTTTTTGCGATAGGATACAGGGTGATTAACACCTTTTTCCTACGGCGTTCGCTTTCACAAGCGAACGTCCATTGATTATTTTGGATGGTCTTAAAGTAACGGTTTTTCACCCAATTTTTTCTTTTGTTGGGGTGTCTACGCTTTGCCCAACGCCAAAGGTACTGCCATACTCGGTATGAGATATAGCTGAACGTTTCTTTGCTAACTCCACCTTTGTAATAGTTAGCAAAACCCCTGAGAATAGGATTCAGTTTTCTAATGACTACCTCTTGCTCTTGACCATTCAGGCGTTTGATTTCCTCTCCTATCCGTTTACAGAAAGCTAATACTTTCTTTTTGGATGGTTTGGTCAGCAGTTTACCGCCATAGTGTCTTAGGTTAAAGCCAAGGAAGTCGAAACCATCTTCCATTGACGTTATTAGTGTCTTCTCGGAACTGAGTTCTAAGCCTCTTTCTCTCATCCACTGCTGAATCTGGATTTGTGCTTTTTCGAGACTTCCTTTGTCCCTAGCTGTAACTATGAAGTCATCAGCGTATCTCACCACGCCAAGTTTCGGATTGGTGGATTTTATGTATGTTTCGAGTCCATGCAGTCCTATGTTGGCTAGGAGCGGCGATATTACCCCTCCTTGTGGCGTGCCTTGTTCTGTCGGGTTGATTTTCCCAAGGAACATGAATCCAGCTTTTAACCATCCTCTTATTAGCTCCCTTTGTGGGAAATGACTAATACTGTCGAAAATGGCCTCATGGGCAATGTTGTCGAAGAAGCCTTTGATATCAGCTTCTAGAACCCACTTGTCCTTCCCTTTGCGTAGCCTTAAGAAGGATTGCTCTATTGCATCCTGACAACTTCTTCCAGGTCTGAAGCCATAGGAATTGTCTTCAAACACGGCTTCCCATTCGGGTAAGAGTGCGTTTTTCACTACTGATTGCATGACTCTATCCTTAATGGTTGGGATACCAAGAGGACGTTTTTTGCCGTTTGGTTTGGGAATCATCACCCGTCTAGTGGGACTAGGCTTTGTTTCCTTCCAGTTACGTACAAATTTCACTCTTTGTGCAGGGGTGTTTATAACCTCCTTGTCAATCCCCGCCGTCTTTTTACCATCGTTGGTTTGAGTGATTTGTCTAACAGCTAGCAGTAGGTTTGCGTAGCTTTTAAGCATTAACTTTTGTAGGCTTCGTAGCTTACGAAAGTCACCAAGTTGTCTGGCACGAAAGATTCTTTGACGTAGATTTCTCACAGCTTTTCGGGCTTGTCGCCAATTAATTTGGCTCCAATCTTCTAGCTGTTTCTTTTGTCCGTTTACTGTCATTTTCATGGCGGTATCTAACTTGTCATTAGATTCGATTTCTTAATCATTTCGTCTTTCGTATAAGACCCAGATGAATTCTGCTTTCCTTTCGGTCAGAGGCAAATTTTGAACCCCTATCTGATTCATTACAAATCAGCCTTCGCTTTTTCATCCATCCTCTACCCTCCAAGGGTTTCCGTCATTGTTACCTTTGACCTACTAGGGTTTTCGACCTTCCCTAGACCTTGTAGGGTTTACCCTGTTGTATCGTCTAGTTTTCTTTTCTTTATTAGGTGCTGTCTCTACTGCGATGAGGTTTATTGTTCACACGGTTAAAGATGACGACAGTCTTTAACCCCCTCATAGGAACCTATCAGCCTTATTTGGTTCCTCGATGAATGACGCAGCTTATGAC
>NZ_JBHFNQ010000205.1:0-1241 GCF_041929345.1 Floridaenema aerugineum BLCC-F46 | reverse complement strand
ACCAAAAGGAAGTGATGGTACAAGAGTAACCGCCCGTGCCAAAGGCAAAGTAGAACGGCCATTTCGCAGCGTCAAAGAAATGCACGAAACCCTCTACCACCTACACGCACCAGAGACAGAAAAAGAAGCAAACGCTTGGTTAATGCGATTCCTACTTTACCTAAAAATGTCGGATGAATGCCCCCGTTACAGCACAGCTTAACGGGGGATGAAATCCCACCAACTAACTCAGACACGAAGTAGCATTTTAATCCTAAATTTTCTGGGTAAGTTGTGATACAATTAAGAACACCCAAGGTCGAGGGAAATAGCAATGTTGGTCGTAGAAGCCAAATTAAAAAACGGCACTCCAGAACAATATCATTTATTAGATGAAGCCATTATAACGGCGCAATTTGTGAGAAACAAATGTGTCAGATATTGGATGGATAACAAAGGGACTACAAGGAATGACCTACAGAAACTTTGTGCCGTTTTAGCGAAGGATTCTACAACACCTTGGGTAAATAAACTAAATTCACAAGCACGACAATCAAGTGCAGATCGAGCATGGCAGTCCATAGCTCGGTTTTCTGCTAATTGTCGAGATTCATCAGCTAAGAAGAAAGGTTCTCCAAAGTTCAAAAAGTACAGTAGGTCAGTAGAATACAAAACTACTGGATATAAACTTTCTGATGACAGGAAACAAATTACCTTCACCGATGGATTTAAAGCAGGTGTATTTGATTTGTGGTGCAGTCAAAAGACATTAGTCTACTACGCTCTCGCGCAAATTAAGCGATTAAGAGTAGTGAAACGAGCCGATGGCTACTACTGTCAATTTGTGATTGACCATGAACGAGAAGAGAAGCACGAATTTACTGGTTCTGTGGTGGGAATCGATTTAGGACTTAAGGAGTTCTATACAGATTCCAATAGAAAGACAGTAGAAAATCCCCGGTTTTTCCGCCGAACAGAAAAGCGCTTAAGAAAAGCCCAAAGGAGACTATCTAAACGCCATAAAAAAGGTCAAAAACAATCAGCTAACTATTCCCGGCAACGGCAAAAGGTTGCCTTATTACACTTAAAAGTTTCTCGACAACTGTCGCGTAACACATTAGATAACCTCGTTAACAAATTAAATGTCCGGGAGAAGTTCAGGCTAGAAACGTTGCGGAATGAGGATTGTAGAGATGGGAGAGGGAAGAGGCAAAATTAACAGAATAAGTGTCCGAAAATTAGTAGAATAAATTAACGCAGTA